>JBQCEI010000648.1:0-56925 GCA_051960375.1 Aureliella sp.
CGCAGCTTGTGGAGCGGCACAAGCGCGAGCCCTCGCGCTTCGTGGGCGGCCGGGCCTGCGCGTCCCGCGAGCGCATGGCTCTTCACCCGAGCCGCCGCGCCCCGTACGCCGATTCTCGTCCAGCGCCACGGGACGTCGACGTCATGCGTGAGCGCGACGGCGAACCGTGCTCCCCGGTAGAGCTGCGGCTCTACGCCGAGCTCCCGCCGCAGACGCTCGAGCGGTGGGTCGAGCGGGTCGAGGCACGAGGAAGCGGCGAGAAAGCGTCCGTGCTTGTCCCGCTCCGCTCCGCGCTCCTCCACCCGGGCGAGATGGAAGAAGCCCGCCGCGAGCGCGTCACCCTTCGGGAGCTCGCCGCGCTCGACGGCCTCCCACGCCTCGGGCCGGTACGGCACGTCGTCGCCGAGACGCAGGCCGGGGGCCCCCACCATGTCGAGCACCCAGCGCGCCCGCTGCCCGACAGAAGCGGGGATCGCCACGGCGCGAGTGTAGTGCCGGAAACGGATTGACCCGCCATGAGCTGCCCAACGAAGTGCTCAGCGACACGACCAATGCCGAGGGCCAACGCTTCATCAACTGGAAATACAGGCTGGGCCAACGCCTCGAGCTGAAGATTCCGGTCGAGCAGTGGCCCGATCAAATCGTTTTGCCGGTCGAAGCGGTGGTGAAGGATGGAGCCGATTGGTACGTGTTTGTCCAGAACGGATCTCACTTCCATCGCACGCCGGTGCACGTCCAGTACCGCGATCAAAGCTCCGCGGTGATTGCTAACGATGGCTCGATTTTCCCCGGCGATGTCGTCGCCATGCGGTCTGCTCATCAGATGCAGATGGCGATCAAGAACAAGTCGGGCGGCGGCGCTGATCCGCACGCAGGCCACAATCACTAGAAGGGAATGGCTCTCCGATGCTCAATGCAGTAATACGTTTTGCACTTCGCCAGCGGATGCTCGTGATAGCCATCGCGCTGTTCCTGATTGGTTACGGCACGTGGCACATCACGGTAATGCCGATCGATGTGTTTCCGGACCTGAACCGTCCCCGGGTGGTGATCATGACGGAAGCACCGGGCATGGCACCTGAGGAAGTCGAATCCCTCATTACTTTCCCGATCGAAACGACGATGAACGGCGCCAACGGTGTCGAGGCAGTCCGCAGCTCATCGGGAGTCGGCATCTCGGTGATCTACGTCGAATTCGCCTATGGCACCGACATCTACACCGACCGGCAGATCGTCGCCGAGCGGATGCAGATGGTTCAAGATCGCCTGCCGGCCGGCATCGCCCCGCAGCTGGCTCCCATCTCTTCGATCATGGGTCAGATTTTGATGCTCGGCATGTGGAGTAACGACCCGAGCATCGATCCGATGGAACTTCGAACCACGGCCGACTGGGTCGTGCGGCAGCGTTTGCTCACGATACCGGGTGTTTCGCAGGTCTTTACGATGGGCGGCCAGCGCAAGCAGTTTCAAGTTCTGGTCAATCCCGATGCGATGCTTCGCTACGGCGTCACGCTTGAAGAGGTTGAAAAGGCGGTCACCGAAAGCAACGAAAACGGAACCGGCGGCTACCTCGATCGGCAAGGGCCCAACGAGCTGCTGGTGCGGTCGCTAGGACGCATCCAGTCGCTCAGCGATCTAGCCAAGATCCCTGTTACGATTCGCGACGGTCGACCGGTGCTGCTGTCTCAGGTAGCCGAAGTCGTCGAAGGCGCCCAGGTCAAACGCGGCGACAGCTCGGCATTCGTTCGCGCCGGCACGCACGAAGGCGCTGAGCTCGCCGGCACTGAAAGGGCCGACGCTGAGAAACCCAGCGGCTCGCCCGAGTCGGCTTGGCGCGGCGGCCCGGCCGTCGTGCTGACGATCAACAAGCAGCCCGGCGCGGACACGCGGTTCGTAACCGACGAGATCATGCGGGCGGTCGAAGAACTCTCGCCGACGCTTCCCAAGGGAACGCAGATCGTGCCGGTCTATTCGCAAAAATCGTTCATCGACCGGGCCATCGAAAACGTAGTGGAGGCCCTGCGCGATGGGGCGATACTGGTTGTGATCATCCTCTTGCTGTTCTTGATGAACATCCGCACGACCTTCATCACCCTGACCGCGATTCCGCTGTCGCTAGTAATGACCGCCCTGGTCTTCGCGGCCTTTGGTTTGTCGATCAACACGATGACCCTGGGCGGCATCGCTGTGGCAATGGGCGAACTGGTCGATGATGCGATTGTCGACGTCGAAAACATTTTCAGGCGTTTGGCCGAGAATCGCGCGGCCGCCCGGCCGCTCAATCCGCTGCTAGTCGTCTACCGGGCCAGTGCCGAAGTGCGACGCTCGATCGTCTTTGGCACGATGGTCGTCATTCTCGTCTTCATCCCGCTCTTTGCGCTCGGTGGCATGGAAGGCAAGCTGTTCGCGCCGCTGGGTATCGCTTACATCGTTTCGATCCTTTCATCGCTGATCGTCTCGCTGACCGTCACGCCAGTGCTGTCGTACTGGTTGCTCGGTCAGAACAAGACGCGGGGACACAGCCATGACGGTTTCGTCCTGCGAGGGCTGAAGGTCGTCGGCGAAAAGGTCATTCGCTTCAGCCTCGCGTATTCGAAGTCCATCTTGGCGGTGACGCTCATCATGGTGGCCATTGCAGGGCTATTCGTATCGCGTTTGGAGCGAGACTTCCTGCCTCCCTTCAACGAGGGAACGATTCAGCTCAACGTCGTCCTGCCGCCGGGAACGTCGCTCTCAGCCTCGAACGCCATCGTGCGCACGGTCGAGGAATCGCTGAAGCAGATCGACGACGTGCAGCGCTTTGCCCGACGCACCGGCCGAGCCGAACTGGACGAGCATGCTGAAGGGGTGAACATGAGCGAGTGCATCATCGAACTCGATCCGCATTCGCCCCGCTCGCGCGAAGAGCAGCTTGTCGAGATTCGTGAAGCGATGGCCGAGATTCCTGGCATCGTCACGGCGGTCGAACAGCCGATCGCTCACTTGATCTCCCACATGATCTCAGGCGTAAAAGCCCAAGTCGGCATCAAGGTCTTCGGCGACGATCTCGACCTGCTCCGTCAGAAGGCCGAGCAGATCAAAGCCGAGATGACGCGAGTGCCCGGAGTGGCCGATGCGCTGGTCGAACCGCAGGTGATTATCCCTCAGCTCCGCATCGAGCTCAATCGCGATCAGTTGTTGCGGTATGGTCTCACTGCCGCGACGGTGAACGACTACATCGAGACGGCGATGAACGGCAAAGTCGTCTCAGAAGTGCTCGAGGGGATGCGGACGTTCGACTTGCTCGTGCGCATGAAGGAAGACTACCGCGAGAATCTCGAAGCGCTCAAGCGGCTGTCGATCCAGCTCCCCGAGGGGAGCACGTTGCCGCTGTCGGCGCTGGCTAATATTTACGAATCGGGCGGGCCCAATACGGTCAACCGCGAGAACGTGCGGCGCCGCGTGGTGATCCAGTGCAACGTCGCCGGCCGCGGCGTCGTCGATGTCGTCACCGACATTCAGAAGGCGATCAAGCCGATCGTCGCTTCATTGCCCTCGGGATACTTCGTCGAATACGGAGGCCAGTTCCAGAGCCAGCAGAGCGCCAGCCGAGTGATCGGCGTGCTGTTTGTCGTCGCCATGCTCGGCGTCTTCCTGGTGCTCTTCACGCTGTTCCGTTCGGTGAACTTGTCGCTGCAAGGGATGGCCGCCTTGCCGATGGCCTTCATCGGTTCGGTGGTCGCGCTGGTGCTGACCGGCCAGACGCTCACCATCGCTTCCATGGTCGGCTTTATCTCGCTGGCCGGCATCGCATCGCGGAACGGCATCTTGCTGCTGCAGCACTACGTGCATCTGGTCGAGCATGAAGGCGAACAGTTCACACACAGCATGATCGTCCGCGGCGGTCTGGAGCGGCTCGCGCCGGTACTGATGACCGCGCTGACAGCCGGCATCGGCCTGGTGCCGCTGGTGCTTTCAGCGGGCGAACCTGGCAAGGAGATTTTGTATCCGGTCGCGACCGTGATCCTGGGGGGCGTGATCAGTTCGACGCTGCTCGACTTCTTCGTCCACCCCGCGCTGTTCTGGCTCTTCGGCCGCAAATCGGCCGAGAGGATCGTCAGCGAGGCCCACAACGAAGTGGTCCTTGACGAGGAGGACATCGTACCGGCCAACCATGTGCCTACTGGGGCCCACGGAGTGGCAGCCGATTGAAGCGCGACAAACCTTCATCTACTTCAGCAAACTTGGTCTCTTCGTGATGGCTTTTGAAAAGGAGAAACGCTGTGAAACGGATTGTTTTGAAAAGCATGTTGGCGGCTTGTATCGCCTGTTCAGCGACGTTTGTCCCGGCAACTGCGCAGGAGCACGACCACTCACACGATGGTCATGATCACGCTGCCCCGGGGCACGTGCATACCGGAGAATCGGTGGCGTATCAGTTGGCCGCCTGGAAGTCGCTCCACTTTGATGACGCTCAGAAGGCCGCACAGCATGCGGCAACAGTCAAGAAGCTGGGCTGCGAAGTCCGTCAAAGCGCTCACTCGGGGCATACCGATGTCAGCTACCGTTGCCCCGAATGGAAAACGCTGGCCGTGGCTAATCACCAGTTGGCCGCGCAGTGGATCGGCTGGCTGAAGGGCTCAGGGTTTGACGTCTCGCACGCTCATCCGGCGTCTCAATTCGCAACCGGGCCGGAAGCCGTTGAGTTCAGGTTGATCAAATGGAAGTCGTTGCATGGCACGAATTCCCCACAAGAAACGCAGCTCGTGAACCAACTGAAAACGATCGGCTGCGAGGTAGCGGTTGAACAGCACAATGGACACTCGGACATTCGCTTTCGAGCTCCCACCTGGCGCGATATCCACGTGGCCGATCACGCCAGCGCGGAGCAGTGGTCGACTTGGTTGGAGCAAAACGGTTTCGAAGTTCATCACAGTCACTGAGCCGTTCGATTGCTTTGATTCGGGCTCGCCCGCACTTCAGCATCGTTCTTAACCACCGTATGCGAAGTTTCCTTGAGCGATGGGAAACCAAGCCCTCGAGTAATCGCTTTCCCCCAATGGAACCCTTGTTATGAAAAAGAAATGGTGCTTTGCTCTTCTCTTAGGTGCGCTTCCGATTTTCAGCGGTTGCGGTAACCCATCAGCCGCTCCAGCGGGCGGTGCAGTCAACATCGATGGGCCGCCTCCGGCGACGGTCGACGCGCACGGCCATCCATCCGAAGGGCCCCATCACGGCGCACTGGTCGAGCTCGGCAACGAGGAGTTTCATGCCGAAGTCGTTCATTCAGCCGACACGGTGACGGTTTACATCCTCGATGCTTCGGCCTCCAAGGCGGTGCCGATCGATGCCCAGGACGTGACGATCAACGTCGTACATGACAACCAACCTGAGCAGTTCAAACTGGCGGCCAGCCCCGAAGCGTCCGATGGAGCAGGAAAGTCGTCGCGTTTTGCACTGCAGGACTCCGAACTGGTCGAGCACTTGGACACTCCTGCGGCTGCTCCCAAGCTGATGATCACCATCAACGGCACACCTTACCGTGGCGAAGTACACCACGACCATGATCATGCGGGACATGATCATGCGGGACACGATCATGATCACGAAGGACACGATCACTAAAGCCCTAATCGTGACGAGATAGAGCGGGCTAGCTTTTCGCGCTGCCCTTGGCGTCTTACTGGTCATCGAGTTGCGTTTCCCTTCTGGGAAAGCGCCACGAGCCATCAAGACGCCGAGCCGGCAGCGCTAGCCAGGAATACAAATATTGCAGGACACCGGGAATTCTGCGAACCCGTGGCTCACCTGGTAAAGCGATACGTTCTTGCGGGCGGGAAGATGTTCAACCCTTTGTCTTGCAGCGTCCGCGGCCCGCTGGGTGCGAGCGATGAAGGCGGAAGTTCAACTGGAGCCCCTGCGGCACCGTACATCGTCTGTGCAGGAACTGGGGCCACTTGTGGAAGAACCGAGGCCGCGTCTTTCAGGACTTCAACGGTTGTCGATTTGACCACTCCGTCTTCTATCTGGTAGGTGACCTTTGCCTGCTCGGGAGGCACTGGAGAGCGGAGGGCGAAGTCTAAGATCGTATGAGTGAGCCGAGAGAGTTCGGCAACATTCTCGGGGGCTACCCAAACGTATGTCGAGCCATGATTCCCGACGTAGGCAGCCGATTTCGGTACATCCCGTTTCCTACCAACTCCAAACCATCCCGTCCGAGGCATTCGACAGCAGTACTCGGCCTCTCCGTAAAACTCACGAAACAGGTCCTCGCAAGAGCGGCACTCGCCACACGTGCACGTTTTTCCGGTGGCAGCTTGATATGCGCATTGCATTCGACGAAGCTTGTCAGCTTCATTTACGGATTCCAAGTTCCAGTTGCCGGATGTGCCTCGAGATCCGTTGGCTCCAAGCGTTGTACCAACGAGTGTGGACGGGTCCCATTCGAATCCCAACGATCCTTCGCTATTGGTGTCAACCTGCGTGAAGCCGCCGGTCGGTATCGCGAAGTGCGGTAAAGCGTGTGGGTTGTCGCAGCACTGCGCAAGATTATCAAGTACTTGCCGATATTGAAGGTCGGAGAGCGTTGAAGCTTGGCGAGTCGTGATCCTGCGCAATTGGAGGTGTTGACAGCCATTCAAAAAGAGCAGTGCAATTGACAGCATACATAGGGTGCTGAACTTTCCGCCGCATGCGTCGGGATAAATCAAAGAAGACAAACTCGGCCCACGGAAGCGGATTAAGATCATGCCCGGTTCCCTCCATTGGCAGTGCACAAATCCCGTAAGTCGATATTCGACTCGAGTGGATTAATACTTCCGCGATTTTGCGCAACGCCCCAGGAATTCCGCTCGCTAAATACCGTAGTTTGACTTGCCTTCAATTCACACCAGTCGACATCGTCGATGGACCTAGCGGGCGAGGTGGCAAGACGAATCGACGGGTGCCGGCCGATGCTCATTACGGGCCGACTCACCGCTTGCTGTAGATCTCGTGGAGACACCAATTTGATCACGCCGGCGTCAACTTGACTACAACACGACAAATGACGCCGTCAGTGGGCCATTAGACAATTCGCAGGAGATTCTGAACTTCTGTGCGTATTTATGGTCGAGGTCCAGTATGTGCCATGGAGAGTTGGTTGGCCTCGGAGAACGGGTTCTCCGAGGCCGTCTCAACTGTCCCTACCACCGGAGTCAATCATGAAGATCGCTTTTAGCTCTGTTGTCGGTTGCCTTGCGCTTTGCTTTGCGGCAGCGCCTCGCGCCAGCGCGCAGTACCCCTTCTATGGCCCTCAAAGCTATAGCCAAGTCGCCCATGGGCAAGGTCATCACGACCACCATTACCGGCCGTCGCCCATGCAGTACTATTCGGGAAGCCAGTATTCGCCCAACGTAGGCAACTGGCCCGTCTATGGTGCCGGCGCGATCCTTTCGCAACCCGTCGCTCCGCCGAATCCGGCCTACTACTCCAACAGCACCTACTACGGCGTGCCGTCGGTTCACCATCGCGGATGGCACCCTGGCCATTATCTGCTCGGCCATCATTGATCAAAATTTAAGGCCACCTTATCTATCGAACTGGCGAATCCAGCGGGATTCGCCAGTTCATCCTCCAGGTCCACCCACGCTCACTGCCTGAGCCGAGGCAAAAGTCAGGACGAGCGCAATTCCCAGGGCGATTCCAATCGACCTTAGATCTCTCGAGGCCCGAATGCGAGCCAAGCCCCAATCGGTATGGCGGCCAGCGCGATGCCGGCAGCGAGTGCCCACCAGAAACTCAAGCCGAGCCGCGGCGCCATTGCGAGTGGTATGAACACCGGGAGACCAAGTGGCACGAGAACCAATGTTTCTCGCGCGAACCGCGAGATGACGGCCAAGTCATGGTCCCTTTCCCAGGTGAGGATGAAAGCCAGGATACTGACGATCGGCAGCGTCAGCACAAAGGCGCCAAGCCGCGGGAAACGCGGCGCCAAGTTGGTTACGGCAGCCAACACCACCGCCGCGATGAGGATCTTGATCCAACTCCACATTGTAGTTCTCCGCTCGCTGCTGGTACCTGCACCCACCGACATACTCGATAAAGTGCGATGGCGGACATCTCGCTTGTTGTCGCCGTTCTTTTTCTTCCGAACCGGCCAGCATACGACGTGCCTGCGCTCGTGCCCGCGAAAGCCTGGACGCCGTGCCAGTTGAGCATCTTCGCGGCATGCAGCTTGCGGGGTGTTCGCGCTACGGCGTCCGATTTGGGCCCATCGACGAGTGTAGGTAGCAATGAATAGCATCTCTCAGGTCCTCCTGTATGCCGGCGGCGCAGCCTCGGCGGCCATTTTGGGTGGCATCGCGGCGGTCGTGTGGCCGCCTAGTGCCCGCTTCCGCAGTTACATACAACATTTCGCCGCCGGAATTGTGTTCGCCGCCGTGGCGGTGGAAGTCTTGCCCGATGTGGTCCATCGTGAGGAGCCGTTTGCGGCCGCTGTGGGCTTTGCTCTGGGCGTAGCCGCGCTGTTGGGCATCCGCCAACTCGCCGAGCGCAAAAGCAGCAAACAGGGAAGCGATACTGCCTTTGTCCTCACCGTGGCCATCGACGTATTCATCGACGGCCTACTGCTTGGCCTGGGGTTTGCCCTTGGCGAGACAGCGGGACTACTACTAGCCATCGCCTTGGGCTGCGAGTTTCTGGCTTTGGGCCTGGCGATGTCGGCTCAACTACGCAAAGACGGCGTCGGCCGCGGCAAAACGATCTTGGTGATTGGTTGCGTAATGCTGCCAGCGATCGTGAGCGCCTGGGCCGGCTACACGTTCCTGTCGGGGTTCTCCGGTGGAGTTATGGAGGCGGTGCTGGCCTTTGCCGCCGCAGCCTTGCTCTGGCTGGTCGTCGAGGAACTGCTCGTCGAAGCGCACGAAGTGCCGGAAACGCCAGTAACCACCAGCCTCTTCTTTGTGGGGTTCCTGTTATTGTTACTGATGGATATGCTGATGAAGGAGTTATAAATCCTCTCCACCCACTCGGTAAAAGTCGGGTAGAGTGGGAAGGCGACTGTCCCCGTCCGCCGCTCACTCGCTCCAAGTGGAGACTATTCGACCCGGTCGGCTTGGCTATTCGTTGGCAGGTTGCGTCCCCGCAAGCCTACCTTGCTTCATCGATCGCTTGCAGTTTGCCATGCGGTCTACCTGAAGTGCAATGGCGCGAGGGTTGATGGCGAGGTAGCGCAAAAAGCAGCGCAGGTGCCACTCGAGCAACTTCTCATCGAACTTGGGAGTAGGGGCAGCGACTCAGCTCGCATGCAGGTATTCCCGATCTGGTGATCGACCAGCCTTTCTAGCCGCCTGCTTTGCTCCAGGTCAGCCTCGGACGGCCCATCAGCGATACACGTAAGCTCGCTCGTAGAAGAGGGCAGCGGTAACGCTAGCTGCCACTTTTCTCCGAGTATTTTACAGTCCAGCCGGAAGCCGAAGTTCATCATCGCTTAGACGCTGCTCCACAGCGTCTCCGACTGCGGACCACCCGTGCAGTCGGCAATCAGCCGATAGCAATACCGAGGTAAAAGTTGCATAAGAGGACCCGCCTGCGTCGGATTGGTGAGAAAGCCAAACAGACTCCGATGCAAGGCGGGCCCCGATGGAATCACCCGGACTCGGCCCGTTGACGCTTCGGCGCGAGCTTTAGGTACTTGCGTCGCAGGCCAAGGCAATAGTGAGTCGAGTCATAATAGGGATCACACTTTAGTGTCTCGGAGCACGAATGCGAGCCATGCGCCGACCGGTACGGCGGCTAGCGCGATGCCGGGCACACGAACGTACCAAGGCGAGGGAACCGCGGCGCCAGGTTCGTCACCGCAGCCAACACCGTCGCGGCAATGATTTTCCTGCTCCAACTCTACATAGTAGTTCTCCACTTGCCTGAACCCCAAGGTCACCGAAAGCCGCTGCTTTTCTTGAGAGTGCTGGAGCGGACATCGTTGCTCTCAAGTCGCTGCTTTAATCTCGACTCCACTTCGGAAAGCGCTATGTCAGGCCGCTCTTCGCGTAGCTGCTCGACAACGCAGAGGATGCGCATGAGCAATTGCTGTTCGTAATTCGGACCGTGTGCGGCAATCTCACGATCGAAGAGATGATTATGCGTTGAGTTTCCGCTTGTCGCGATGTCATGAAGCTGTACCACACACTCTAAGAGCTTGGGGTCTTCCTGGTTGGACGTGAGCGCAACATATGACAATGAGGACGCAAGCGCCGCGATGGCATCGAGCCGTTGAGTCTTTGCTTCGAGTTCTGCCTTGACGGCTGAGTTTGCACGCAATTCCGCGTCGCGAGAGAACTTGGCGCTTAATGCCATTGAGGCAACATTGGCGATGCCTGCCGCGAAAAGAATTGCGCCGGCGACCGCCACACGGGTATGCCTTTTGAGAAACTTGTGTGCGAGATATATCCTTGACTTGGGCTTAGCTAATACCGGTTGATCATTTAGAAAGCGCTCAAGATCCGACCGCAGCATCTCAACGCTCTGATACCGACAGTGAGCGTCTTTCTCGAGACACTTGAGGATGATCCAGTCAAGCTCATTGGCAATTCTGCGACAGCTCTTCGGCCAGTCAAGTGCGTTGCTGCTCGGCAAGGGAGTGCTCGGAATTTCACGACGCAGGACGATACTGGGTTTGATGGGCAACTCATGCAACACAGCTTGAAAAACTTCAACCCAACACTCGGCCTGGTCGGCCTGCAACGAAAAGGGAGGGGTACCGCAGACAAGCTCGTAAAGTACGCAACCCAGTGCGTAGACGTCCGTACGAACGTCCACTTCTTCGGAACCCCTAATTTGTTCCGGCGACATGTATGCAGGGCTCCCTAACGCCGTCCCACTGCGCGTCTTAGCAAGCATCTCGCCGAAGTCGGACCACGGCATGGATTTTGCCAAACCGAAATCGATCACCTTGGGGATCAGCTCGCCCGCTTCTTCCACAACGAGGATATTGGAGGGTTTGAGGTCACGATGAATGATCCCTCTTTGATGAGCATGTTCCACCGCGCGGCAAACTTTCGTGAAAAGCAAAAGTTGATCGCACAGATCTAGCAACTTCTCCTTGCAAATGTCAGTTAATTGAGAGCCATTGACAAACTCCATCACAA
The DNA here is from genome assembly GCA_051960375.1 of Aureliella sp. Taxonomy (GTDB): domain Bacteria; phylum Planctomycetota; class Planctomycetia; order Pirellulales; family Pirellulaceae; genus Aureliella. Next base: position 11,106 of record JBQCEI010000648.1, read on the forward strand.
TGTATGGAGTTCTATTCGCATTGAAGCCGCCATCGTAAACATTCGCGATGTATGAGTGATTCATCAATGCGAGTGCTTGATGCTCAAATGCGAATCGTGTGATCCCGATTTGGGAGAGGGCATGAGCTCTAAGGAGTTTAATCGCAACTTGGCGCTTCACTGGCACGAGTTGTTCAGCGTTCCATACCTCGCCAACTCCGCCGCAGCCTAAGTGGTTTCTAAGAAGATACTTGCCATCGATCACCGTGCCTATTTGGTGGTCGCGTACACCGAATGAGAAGTCATCATTCTTGCATTCGTCAGGACAGATTGAGCGAGTTTGCCCGGGATCAAATGCTCCAAGGTAATTCTTCGACTGTGACTCGTCCATGTGTTGTCGTGCCATCATCTGGTCCTTCTACATGCCTCATCATCTCTGACTGATGTTCTACGCCGCAATTAAAAACTGCGGCCGGCAAGGTGACGCCGAGTCCTTCGACAGTCACCGCAGCCTAAAGAGTCGCAGAGATGTTCTTCGCCTCTTTCGCCTAGTCGTACTGTGTCATCAAGCCGGAGTTCCGCTCAGTGTGTATGGTCGCCATGAGCTTCTTCCTCGAAGTCCCCGGCGTACGGAGTGCCGTCGACTTCTCCGCTGATCGTACCGGCGAACTCTTGGACGACTCCAAGGTTCTCATGCGTGCCGACGAACCGCGAAGCTCCTTCGGTTTCGCCCTCCTGGGGCGCAGGCATCAGTTCCACTTGGAACGACGGCTCTTTGATGGTCAGCAACAGTTTGTCGGCTTTGACTGGAGCCGGCGTCTTTTCATCGCTGCCCAAAATGTAGACGGTAGCTTCTTTTTTGTCGTGGTCGACCGTGAACTCGACGTGGTATTTGCCGCCGCCCCAGTCGACAACCGCTCCGTCGTGAGGTCCCGCGCCGTGGCCGCCATGCGGGTGACCATGCTCGGCCTCGGACGTTGCTGCGGCAGGAACTGGTGCTGCTTTTTCGGCAGGCGGATTGGCCGGCTGGTTGCAACCTAGAAAGCTGGCCAGCGATAGGCCCAAAGCAGCTACGGAAAACGCAACACTCTTCTTCATTTCGATTTCTCCTCGAAGTATTGCCAAAACGCTCGACTTCGTGCGGCCGAGCTCTCCTCTCAAACAGCCAGCAACGTGCTGGCCTGCATGCATCGGCTAATCCAGCGACTCGGCTGCGTCTTCCCCTGAGGCCAAGCGCGCGGCGTCGCGACCGCTGAAATTCCAAAACAATCCCGGGTGGATCAAGAATTCACAAAATGTCGATGTCACCAAACCGCCTAGAATGACTGTGGCCACGGGGTACAAAATCTCACGCCCGGGCTCTTGGCCTCCGACCACCAGCGGCACTAGGCCAATGCCAGCAGTTAAAGCGGTCATCAGCACGGGAGCCAAACGTTCCAGGCTCCCACGCAGTACCATCTCCTGAGTAAACTGTTCGCCTTCCTCCTTCATTAAGTGGAAGTAGTGCGTTACCAACAGGATGCCGTTGCGAACTGCGATGCCGCCGAGCGATATGAAGCCGACGAGGCTGGCCACGGTCAAGGATTGCTGCGTTAGCACCAGCGCGAACACTCCACCGATGAAGGCAGTGGGGAGCGCGTTGAGAATCTGAAGCGCAATGCGCACCGACGGATACAGAATCATCAAAACGACAAACATGCCGACGACCGAAACGGCGGCCAGGACCGCGATCAGATTGGTGGCTCGCTGTTGGCTCTCGAACTGACCGCCGTACTCGATGAAATAGCCTTCGGGCAGCGCGACTTGCTCGCCGACGCGTTGCTGCATCTCTGCGACAGCGCTGGCCAAGTCCCGGCCCTGCGTGTTGCAGCGAATGACCATCCGTCTTCGGGCATTCTCGCGGTTCACGGCATTCGGCCCGGTGCCGCTGCCAATATCGGCCAGTTCGCTCAGCTCGATCTGTCCGCGACTGCCCGGCATATCGATTCGCAGCCGACCGAGGTTGGCATAGTCGGTTCGGTAGGCTTCCTCCAGGCGCAGCAGCAGATCGAATCGGCGCTGCCCCTCGAGAACCTGCGATACCACGTCGCCCTGCAAGGCGGTTTGCAGAACTTGAGCGACATAGGCTCGAGTCAGGCCGTAGAAAGCCAGATCGTCTGGCCGCAAACGGATATGAAGCTCCTCGGTCTCGCGGATCGGTTCGATTACCGGAGGCGTCACGCCGGGTATCGATTGGAGAGTCTGCTTCACCTGCTCGGAGAGTTGTTGGAGCTTATCGATGTCGTCGCCATGGATCTTGACGGCGATTTGCGCGTAGACCCCTGAGAGCATGTGGCTGATCAAGTGCGCCAGTGGCTGCTCAACTTCGATGTCGACGCCGGGGACTTCTTCGCGCAGTTCCTTGAGCAGATCGCGAATGGTTTCCTCGCGATGCCGGCCACTTTCAGGATTCATGCTTAGGATGTACTCACCGGCATTGACCGGCGCGGCATGTTCGTCCATTTCCGCTCGGCCAGTTCGGCGGACGAAATACAGGATCTCGCCGCGCGGATTGTCGCTCGATTTTTGCATGGCTTGGAGCTTTTGATCGATCAGGCCGGACGCCTGATTCGACGCATCGAGCGACGAACCCGGCGGCAAGGTAACGTTGACCAAGACGCTGCCCTCGTCGAACTGGGGAAGGAAGTTCCGACCAAGCATCGACAACTGCCAACCGGCCACGCCGACCATCACCCAAGTCAGCGTCAGAAGTAGCACCGGATAAGCCATGCTGAAGCGGACAAGCACGCTGGCCATGCACTTGAGCGTTCGTAAGAGCAAGCCCTCTTCTTCTCGGTGAGTGGCTTTCGACTTAGGTAATAAGTAATAGGACAGAACTGGCGTGACGGTCAGGGAAACCAGCAGCGAAGCCAAGATCGACACGATGTAGGCCACTCCCAGTGGAGCGAACAAGCGTCCTTCGACGCCCGACAATGCAAAGAGTGGCAGGAACACTAGGATGACCACCGCCGTGCCGAAGACGATCGCACTGCGAATCTCGACACTTGCCCGGTAGATGACCTTCAGCGCTGGCTCGGGATTGGCTGAGACGTTGTTCTCGCGCAACCTGCGAAAAATGTTTTCTACGTCGACGATGGCATCGTCGACGAGTTCCCCCATCGCCACGGCGATGCCGCCGAGGGTCATGACGTTGATGGAGAGATGCGTGCCGGTCAGGTAACTGATTAGGCGGAAAACCAGCGTCGTGATCACCAACGACAGCGGAATGGCAGTCAGCGTGATGAACGTCGTGCGGAAGTTAAGTAGAAACAAAAACAGGATGATCGAAACGAGCACCGCACCGATTACCAGGGCCTCGCCGACGTTGAAGATGCCGCGGTCGATGAAGTTCTTCAGCCGGAAGAGCTCGGAGTTGATGACGACATCGGCTGGCAGCGACTCCTCGGCCTCGCGAAAAGCAGCTTCCAGGCGGTCAGTGATGTCGCGCGTATCGATGTGCGGTTGCTTGACAACGGTGAAGACTACGGCCGGTCGGCCATTGATGCTGCCGTCGCCACGCTTGAACTGCGGACCTTCGACGACTTGAGCTACCTGCCCTAGGAGCACGGGGCGGGATACATTCGACTTGATCGGCACGTTCTTCAGCTCTTCGATGACATGCTTGGGATCGGGGCCCAGACGCCCTAAGATACGGATGGGACGCTCAGTTTCGCCCGAGACCGCAAAGCCACCGCTCGTGTTGATGTTGCTTTCTTTGAGAGCTTGCTCGACCTGCTGAAGCGACACATCGAACTCGAGCAGTGCCGCCGGATCAGCGAGTACCTGGTACTGCTTGCGATCGCCGCCTTGCAAGAACACTTCAGCCACGCCGGTGACTTTGAGGACTCTTGGTCGAACGACCCAATCAGCCAAAGTTCGAAGCTCCATCCGCTGGGCTTCCGCGCTCAGCAGCTCGATCTCATGCCGGTGACCAGCTACGACGAGTGCAACCGGCTGGTTGCGGTCCAGCAGAGTGGACGCTTGGGACAATAACCGGGAATCTTCGATCGTGAATTTGACCGGTTTCCAAGTGCTCGGATCGTGGCGATCGACGGGCTTCCATACGGCCAGCTTCGGCGGTGCGTCGGCCGTGTTAGTGAGCTCGGCCAAGTATCCCGTCTTGCCGACCGGATACAACTCGCCGCCACCAGGACCGGACTGACGATAGAGGCCCGCGATCACGATCTGCCCCATAATCGACGCTGGCGGAGTCATCTGCGGCCGAATGCCTTCGGGCAGTATGCCGGCTAGCGTGGCCAGACGTTCTTGCACCGTTTGTCGCGCTGCGCGAATTTCGGTTGTCCAATCGAATTCGATATAGATGACGTTGAGGCCAGCCGTTGATTGACTGCGCACGGCCTGAACGCCGCTCGCACCCAGCAAGGCGATTTCGATCGGCTGCGTAACGAGCGTTTCTACTTCCTCGGTGGCCAAGCCCGGGCACTCAGTCAGGATGACAACTCGCGGCCGGTCCAAATCGGGAAACACATCGATCGGCAGCGTCGAGGCCAAATAGGTGCCATAGCCCATCAGGGCCAGGCTCATGACCACGATTAACAGGCGATATCGCAGGGAAAAGCGAATCACTGCATTGAGCATTGGCAAACCTTCTTAATGAGCAGCGTGCACCGTGCCGTCGGCGTGAACGTGAACATCGGCGCGAACTCCGCTGGCCGCTTGTGCCTTGAGCACGCGGTTCAGTGAAGCGGCTGAATTCTGTGCGAGGTACAATCCCGGCGTAATACTGCCATCGTTGGCGATGACCACGTTTAAGCGGTCCTCATAGAGGAGATGGACGGGCAGGCGATTGAAGAGATCTCCGTTTTGCTGGAACACATAGGCCTCCGGACCTTCCCGAACGACCGCCGCAGACGGTAGCACAATCACGTCCTGAAGTTCCTCAACAGGGACATGCAGGCGTACGCGCTGGCCAGGACGAAATCGCCACACGACGAATGTCTCGCCATCTTGGGTGTAGGCTTGCGACTGGTTCTCTAAAGGGACAAAGAAGGAAAAAGTTCGGCTGAGCGGATCGATGGTGTTGGCCAAGTGACGGATGGTCAGCGGCCCAACTTGAGCCGGCCATTTTTCACGATTGTCCTCCGTAAACTCGACGTTCACTTCCGTTGCATTCTGTGCGGCTTGTGCGAGCAGTGTTGCTTCTTTTTTGAAGGCGTGACCTTCGATGTACAGCTCGCGATGATTGGCAAGGGTTGCGAGCAGCTGGCCTGCTTGTACCTGCTGCCCCAGTTCAACGCTCAGCTCTTGTACTTCGTATTCGCTTACGTACGTGCTCGCGGGGCCCGTTGAAGTCAGTGTCGTTTCTCGCTTGACGGCGCTTTGTGAAAAAGCCGGCGCTGCGATTTGGATCGTCGAGACAAACCGTCCGTCGGCCACTGCGGCGATTTGTTCCTGGCTTAGTCCTCGCGTGAGCAGGTCCTGCTGATAGCTCTGGATGAGAGCCGCTTGCCGGCGTGCTTGGTTGTCGAGCTCGATCAGGCGAGATTCGGATATGGCCCCGTTGCGAGCCGCGCCTTGCAAGCGCGTTCGCTGCTCGGCAATAAGTTCCGATTCGCGGTGCGCCTTGAACAGCTCGGTCTGGGTATTCTGCAGATACTCGCTGAACGGACGAAGCATGAAAAGCGCCTTGCCCGGCTGTACCGTGTCGCCTGGATAGGCATGGATCTCAGTGACCACACCGACCGTCGGCGACGTCACGCCTCGATCGGAAATGCCCGGACGATCCGTTATCACCCCAGGAATCTGAACTGTCCGCCAGTACGTCTGTGGCTTGGCAGGTTTGGATACCAAACCTAAATTCTTGCGAGCCTGCGGCGTGAGCTTGAGAACTTTTGCGCCTTCAATCGGCGGAGAAGCCTTTTCACTGGCCGCGTCTGCCGAAGTCCCGACCAAAAGCTTTCCCCAATGCTCTCGCGTTTGAAAGGCTGCCCAACCCATCGCAACGACGGCTAGAGCAATGAAAAGCCACTTGAAGGTGCTAGCCTTCATGAGATCACCTGCGACGTTTGAAATCGATCGATGCGTGCTCCGGGCCACCGGGCGAAAATGCCGACAAGCTCGGTGCGTCGCGTCTTGGAAAGGAATTGAGCGAAACCAGTTGATGATGGACGCTCGAATTGCCGTTGCTCAGCAAAGTTGTGAGCAACTGTCAGCTAAAGAAAGGCCGAGTCCTCGCGGGCCATTTAAGGCCGGAGGTTGGCGCAGCTGAAATCAGCAACGAATAGAGAGGTGCAGCAAATACAAGGCGCATGGCGAGCGCCCTATTTCCGGCGGTGGGCTGGAACTTTGTTGATGCGATGCGACATCCCAGAGAGTTTGATGATCGCCGCTCAGGTGCAGTGCCAGTTTTTCTTTGACTGGCCTGGAACCGTCCAGCGCCGTAGAGCGATCGGCGCCGGGAAGCGAGCCGATGTAAAAAGCATCGGCGTCATGATCACACCGCGCATCGATCGTGGGCGCGGTCTTCTTTGCCCCACAACGAGCTGCGGTTTCGCCTGCCGAGGCACCGTGCGAATGCCAGTTCCTGCCATGGGAGTGTTGGTGCGCGGCGCCAAGATGCACGTGCGGCCGACTCGAATGCTCGGCCGCGTCCTCGCTTCCCATGCCCGCGTGCCCATGCACGGCGCAAAGACACTGGTTGCTCAATAGCGACGCCACTAAGGCGATAACCAGCAGCGGTGATGGGGATTTAGGAAGCATGTACAATCGTAGGTCGTCAAAACTAAGGAGGCAAGGAAAAGGCCTCTAACCGACCCCGCGCTGCGGATCGCAGCCGGGGGTTGCACCGAAAGTGAGCCTTGCCGCTTTTGATGATATACTGCAAAGAGCAATTGTAACAAGGCCAGCTGACAGGAGGCGATGTTTATGTCCCGCGGGCCGCTGCCCCTGCATGCCCCCGAGATTTTCAAAGGCATGACTCTGGACCAAAGAGTCTTCGGCTGTCGGAATCCACATCGCCTGAATTGCCACAGAGGAGAGGCAAGGAAGCGGTCGGAAAAGAGGGCGATACCGTTGGGCTTTGGCCGCTCGAGAAGCCCCAAACCTTCTTGAAGAATGCGGTAAAAAAACGAGCGGGGAGGGAAAGCGGGCCTCCCGTCCGCCGTTCACTCGAAGAGAGGACTTTTCGACGCTGTCGACTCGGCTACTCCTTGGCAGATTGCGCCCCGCAGCGACTACCCCGGGGCTTCACCGAATGTTTGGACTTTGCTTAAACTTGGCCTTTCTAGCGATCCGAACGCAACGGTTCATTTCTTGCTGATGCTCGACAATCTCAGTGTACCGGCCGCCATGAGCGCGGCCGCGAGCCCGTAGCTGAACACAGGCGAGACGAGTGTCCAGAGCACACCTACGGCGGTGCTGGATACGAACTTCGCGACGCCGTTGACGGTTCCTAAGGCACCTAGGCTCGTGCCGAGGCTCTCTTCGGTCACCATAGCTGCGGTGATGGTCGATTCCAGCGTTTCCTGCACCGCCATGTAAATCCCTGCCATGATGAAGATGCCGTTTAAAAGCGGCAAGCTGTCAGCCTGGAAGGCGAATGCTAGTGCCGTGAGGAAGGCTGTTCCTGCCCCGAGCGAGTAGCCGGCCACGAGCACGCGCATAGGACCTACGCGGTCGGCCAGAGCCCCGACCGGGTACGAGGCGACGACTTGGACCATGTTGCGCAAAACGTACAGCAGGCCGGCGATTTGGGCGGCCTTGATTACTCCCATCGACGGTGAGAGCAACTGCGTCGCGGCAAGAATGAGCAGGCTGTGCGAGAAATCGCCGATGCCGAACAGTCCGACTCCTTGCAGATAGCGTTTGAACGGAGCGGGAAGGCGCCGCAGTGAGGTGAGCAACCGCAACTGGGGATTGGGCGAGTGGGCGGCGTCCTTCACCAGTGTCAGGAAGGCGACCACCGCCAGGAAGCCGGGAATGACGCTCAGCCACAGCACCAGGCGAAATGGCCCAGCCGCGGCTTGCCAGTTGAGTTTCTGCGCCCAGCCGAGGAGGGCCACGCCCAGCAGTGGCCCTAGCACAGCCCCGACCGTGTCCATAGCGCGGTGGAATCCGAATGCTCGACCACGCGTTGCGGGACTGATCGACTGGATGACGATTGCGTCCCGCAAGGGGCCGCGCAAACCCTTGCCAAACCACGAGACCGCCCGTCCCAGGAGCAGCAACGGCCAGCCTGCGGCCAGCGCGATCAGCATCTGCCCGATCGGCGTGAGCCCGTAGCCAACCAGAACCAGCAGCTTGCGATGCCCGAGCTTGTCAGCGATAAAGCCTGCCACCATCTTGGTAAAGCTGGCTACGGTGTCGGCAATCCCTTCGATGATTCCCAACACCGCGGCTGGAATGCCGAGCACAGCCAGGAAGCCAGGCAAGATGACCGTCGTCGTTTCATAGCAGAAGTCGCCCAGCGCGCTGGTGATGCCCGCGCCGATGACGGTGCGGTTCCACCAATGCTGTGCCCGCACGAGGGCGACCGGACTTTCGCCGCCCACATGAGCTGAATCGCTATCGTTATGGCTGTTCATGAAGAGAGTTTCGCGCAGGTGCGGCCAACCGGCCCTTACACAGGCTATAGGTTATGGGTGGCGGTCTGCCCGGCGACGATCTTTACGGGGCATCCGTCGGGCAGGCCATAGCCGCCTTTGGTGGCAACGACATCACCGGCGTGCAAGCCATTGAGAACCTGAACGAACTCGGCAGTCTCGGTGCCGGTCTCGACTTCGATCTCGTGCGCCTTGCCTTCGCGAATGACCGTAACGACCGGCGCGCCCGAGCGGTCGGCGATCGCTTGCACTGGAACGGCGAGCGCATGTTCGACAGGTTGCAGAGCGACCTTCGCCTCACAGCTTAGACCGGGGCGCAGCATGAGCCCCTCGTTCTTGACCACGGCGAACACAATCACGTTGCCGGTCAACGGGTCAGCCTCGCCGCTGATACGTTCAACGGCTCCCTTGAAAACGTGCCCAGGCGCGGAGCTTAATTCAATCTCGACCGGCGTGCCTTTGCCCACTTTCAGAAAGTCGCGGCTGGGGATGCGCAGCTGAATGAACACTTCGGACATGTCGATGACGGTGACCAGCGGGACTGCCCTGTCAAAGAACTGTCCTTGGTGAGCCAGCAGTTGCACCAGGATACCATCGATGGGACTTACGATCTTGCACCACTCGAGCGTGAGCTGGGCATGCTCGAGGTCGGCTCGGGCCGCGAGCAGCAAAGCATTGGCCTCGTCGAGCAGTTCGGTCGGTGTGCCTTCTTCGATGAGCTTCAGATGCGCATCAGCCGAAGCCAGGGCCGCCTCTGCCGCAGCGAGGGCCTTGGCTTTCGTCTCATATTGCACGGCGGAGATTTCTCGCCGCCGATACAGGTCTTCGAGTGCGACGAGTTCGCCTCGCAAGCCGTCGACCGTGGCCTTGGCTTTATCGCGGTCCTGCCGGGCAACTTCGATTTCCTGGGGCAAGTAGCCGCGTTTGAGACGCTTGACCGCGGATTCCTTCTCGGCGACCAAGGCCTGCGTTCGCTCGACATCTGCCCGCGCCGCGCGATCGTCGAGCTGCACCAGCAGCTGGCCGGCGCGAACGGTTTCCCCTTCGACCACTAGCAGCTTCTCGACCCAGCCGCCGATTTGCGGCGATATCATGGCTTTGCGCTCGGGTACGGCGACCACCGCGCCGACAAGCGTCAATTGCGGCTGCAACGTCATTTCCCGGACCTCGGCCGCTTGCACCTCGACCGGAGGCAGGGCTTGCTCGTCGGCGGCTGCCTCGGCGGACGTCGGCGGATGCGACGAGCCAGTGGTAACCCAGTAGGCGACTCCGCCGATGCAACCGATGACGACTGCGGCGAGAATTAAGTTTTTCATTGCCTTTGATAGTTTCATGCAATTCACTCCGTCGTGAGCAGGCCTTCGTCAGTCGGAGATCGTGATGCGAGGGACGCCGGCGGTGAGAGGGGCAGGCCAAGCGTTCTGGCCATCAGGAAGTAAAATACTGGGGTAGCTACGAGAGAAAGCAGCAGCGATGTACAAAGCGAGCCGATCACTGCGATCGCCATCGGGCGGAGCATGTCGGCGCCGGCTCCGACGCCGTACGCCAGTGGAAGCAGACCCAGGAACGTGGTCAGCGAAGTCATGAGCACGGGCCGCAAGCGGCGCTGTCCCGACTGCACCATAGCGTCGGCCAGCGGCACGCCTTGCCGACGCAGGTGATCGACATAGTCGAACATCAGGATGCCGTTCTTGTGGACGATCCCCATCGCGATGATGGATCCCAGGATCGAAACGATGTTCAGCGTCGTGCCTGTAATCCAGAGCGCCGCCACGACGCCGAACAAGGCCAAGAGGGCTCCCATCCAGATCGCCAGCGGCTCAAGGAAAGTGCGAAACTCGAGGATGAGAACGGCGTAGACCAAGACTAGGGCGGCGACGAGCACAAGCGACAAGTTGCGGAAAGATTCTTGCTGCTGCTGATACAGTCCACCGAACTCGATCCTTGCCTCCGGCGGAATCACTACGGAGTGGGCCAGCTTGTCTTTGATGGCGGCGATCCCATGCCCCATATCGATTCCTTCGAATCGGGCCGAGACCGCGACGAGCTGGCGGAGGTCTTCGCGATGCATTTCCAGCAAGCCCGCTTCGTGTTCGATCTTGGCTACATCGCGGACCGTTTGCGATGCTCCGGTAAGCGACTGAATCGGCAGCGATGCGAGAGAGATCTGTCGCTCATGAGACTCAGGTGCGGCGAGCACTCGCACGTTGTAGGTGCGATCTCCCTGGAGCACGTACGAAGATACCGTGCCGATCATCCGGGACTGAATTTCAGTTCCCAGACCGCGGGGTGTCAGACCGGTGCGGGCGGCGTCAGCCAGGTCAGTTCGCAGCCGCATCGAAGGTCCGGCGACTACCAAACCATCTTCGACGTCGACAACTCCAGGGATCTCTTCGATCGCGTGAGCGATCTCCTCTGCCTTCGACTGGAGGACGTTGACGTCGGTTGAAAAGATCTTGATCTCGACCGGGTTGGGCGACCAGGTGAGATCCCCAATCAAGTCGGCTAAGACGCCGGGGAACTCGAAGCTCAGAGCCGGCTCGGCTGCGTTTACCTTTTCGCGCAGTTCTTCGATAACAGCTTCCGTGCTGCGCTGGCGGTCCGGTTTGAGCTTGACCAGAAAATCGCCGGTGTTCGGTTCCGCGATTGCCAGGGCCAGCCGAGCTCCGGTTCGGCGCGAGAAGGATTCGACGTCAGGCGTCTGCCGCAGGATTTCCTCGACGTGCATCAGCATGCGGTTGGTCTCGGTCAGGCTTGTCCCGGGTCGCGAATAGTAATCGATCACAAAAGCGCCTTCGTCCTGAGCCGGTAGAAAATCCGACTCGAGCTTGCCGTAAAGCCAGATACCCCCGACGGCAATCACGACCATCGCGAGCGCCGACAGAATGGGCACTCGGAGCATCCCTCGCATGACTCGCGTATACAGACCGATCAGACTTCGCAGAATCGGTCCACCTTGTTCCAGTTCGTGCTGAGCGTTCCTACCCGACGCCCGGATCAGCAACCCGGCCGTCACCGGCGTCCAGGTGACCGCCAGCACGAGAGAAATGAGAAGTGCAATGACCATCGTGATGGCCAAGGCGCGAAAGAAGACGCCGGCGACCCCGTCGAGAAAAGCCAGTGGGATGAACACCACGACGGGCGTCATCGTACTGCCGACCAAGGCTGGCCCAACCTCTCGCATGGCCTGGGTTACCGCTGTAGCTGCGCCGAGTCCCGCCAACACCTTGGCATAGATCGCCTCGACTACCACGATCGCATCGTCGATGCACATGCCGACGACCGCAGCGATGCCGCCGAGCGTCATCAAGTTGAAACTCATGCCGACCAGCCGCAGGCCGATCAAAGTCAGCAGCACCGTCACTGGAATTACCAGCGCGGTGACAATCGTGGCCGTAACGCTGCGAAGAAAAACGAAGAGCACCAGAACGGCCAGTCCCAGGCCGAGCACGATGGCTTCCCATACGCTGGCCACGCCTTCACGGACAAATTGCGATTGGTCGTAGAAGAAGGCGAGCTTCATGTCTGGAGGAAGCTCGCTTTTGAGCAGATTTAGTTCGTGCTCCAGGTCATCTGCGATTTGCACCGTATTGCAGTCAGGCTGACCGTAGATATTAAGTAGCACCGCGTCTTTGCCGTCGGCGGACACGCGGTTGAACTGCGGCGCTTCTCCCGAGCGAACTAGGCCGATGTCGCGAACGCGAACCGGCGCCTGATTGATCCAGGCTACGATGACGTCTTCGATCTCGGCGGGATTGTGCAGACGGTTATCAACAATCGCCAGATAAAGTTGGTAGTTCTCTTCGTGCATTCCCGCCGAAGTGAACTGATTGGTGTCGGAGAGCGCCTGCGTTACCTGACTGAAAGTTAAATGGTGGGCGTCGAGTTTTGCCGGATCGACGATTACGTGAAACTCAGGAACTCTGCCGCCCACCAAATTGATGCGGGCAACGCCGGCGATGCGCAAAAACCTCGGATAAATGTCGTAGCGAGCCTTTTCCCAGAGCTCGGTCCGCGTCCGCGTCTGGCTGGTCAAGCTGATTCCCAAAATGGGAAAGGCAGAAAACGTTAAGCGGTGGACCTGAATGTCAGCCGTTGGAGGCAAGGTGTTGCGAATTTGTGCAAGACGCCCGAGCACGTACTGCTCAGCCTCGACCATGTCGGTCGACCAGTCAAAAAAGACGTTCACCGCGGCCGAGCCTCGCCCGGTGGTCGAGCGAATATTGGTCGTACCGGGAATGTTCTTCATCGCCTCTTCGACCGGACGAGTGATCGTAGCCATCATCTCGTCGCCGGGCAGTACCCCATTGTCGATCAGGATCACCACGCGAGGGAAATCGGTCTGCGGAAACACCGACGACGGCATGCTCCAGCCGGAAAACGCTCCGGCGATACATAAGACCGAGATCAGAAACAGGATCGGCTTGCCGTAACGCAACACGAGCCCGGCTTTGCCTGGCGAAGAGTCGGAACTGGGTGCATGGTAGGACATGGAGGCTTCTCCGGTCACTCGTCGCTAATCACGAATGGGCTGGGTGGTCATTGGGCGTCACGGGTGACGAGGCGCTCGAGAGGCACACCGGTGGCTTGGACAACGCCGGCCGCCGCCTGCGACACTTCGTTGAGCAAGTCCAGGTAAGTTCGGCGATCTTGAAGCAAGCTGTTCTGAGTCGCGAATACCGCCAGAACGTCGGCCTGACCTGCTTCGAACTGTTCGAGGATCTTGCGAAGGTCCGCTGGCGGATTCTTTTCGAAAGGTGACAGATCGACGCGCGATTCCTCGACCAATAACCGCGCTCGCTCATAGCGATTGATCGCCGTCTGGGCTTCGAGCGTGGCCCGCACTCGCAATTGATTAAAGATCAGTACTTGCTGGTTGCGCTCGACATGCCGCTGGTTGGCGAGCGGTTGACCGGTATTCCAAACGGGCAAATCCATTTGGAAGCGGACGCCGAGGGTCTCGGCGCCGCTGGGGTAAGCGTTGAGAATCGGCCCAGCCTGGAGGTCGGGCATTCTTGCTGCGTCAGCCAGGCGAGCATTGGCACCTGCCATGGCAATGCCGTAGCGAGCCGCCATCACGTCGGGGCGACCTTTCACCAGTTCAGCCGCCAACGCTTCCGGATTCGCTAGCGCGGTTTCATTCTCGCTCCCGGAAGTTTCCAGTGTTCGGACCGCTTGCCAGCGATAGTCACCCAGTCGGTCGCGAAGCGATAGCTTCACCGTCTCGGATGGATTGAGCTGCTGGGCCACCGCCAAGAGAGCCGCTTGGTACGTCGCATTGGCCAAAGACGCTTGTCGGCGCGACTGTCGAGCGGCCACTTGGGCAGTCGTCACGGCCGCGGAGGTGGCTAAGCCCGCGTTGTATCTTCGCTGCACCACGCCGAGCAGCTTTTCATTGAGCAAGGCCGTCTCATCGGCTAGTTGGTAGAGTTCGAACTGGTACTGAGCCGTGAAGTAGAGTCTGGCGGTCTGAGCGATGTTGAGTAGTTCCGTTTGATGGATGTTCCATCGCACCTGATTGAGCGCGGCGGAAGCCGCCTGCTCGCGGTACTGTTGCTGGTGCGCCAGCTCCATACGCTGCATGAACCAGACGTAGTAATTGGTCTGAGTCGGATTGCTGCCTCCCGTGCCGGGCAGGAGCTGGCTTTGAACGAATGGATTCCAGGGGTACGTTTCCGCCACGCCGAGAGCCGCAATGCTTACCTGTTCCTGGCCCCGCGCGGCCACTAGATCAGGATTGCGAAAGAGGGCCGTTGCCACCGCGTCGGTCAGTCCCATCGCCTGGCCGGGAATCTGATCCTCGGTGGCGGCTTCCGCGGCAACCGATTCGGCGGCCAGTAGTCCCGAGTCCGCATCCATCGGCCCCAAGTCGGCATCCACCTTCTGCACAACTGCTGAGGCCAAGACAACCTTCGAATGGTTGGGCTCGATGGCTGCGGCGGCATCAGGCGCGGCCATAGGTCGCTGCGCTGCGCCGCTGAGCGGACCATGAGTCGCGACGGCCTGCGAGCTAGCATTACGAGTAGGCGGCCCGTGGCATCCTGATAGCAGCAATGCTAACCCGGTCGCATGCAAGCTTTTTCTCGATAGATTCACAAGCAGTGCCATAGCAAACTCCAACGGGCGCCGGGACCGAACAGGCAATGCACTGAGTGCGTGAAAGGCACCGGACATCAGCTCAATCGTGACAGAGTGGACATCACGCTTATCGACCCCTCGTCTTGAGTCGACGCATCTTTCTGCGGCGACGTAAAGCAGAGTTAATCAAAAAAACTGTTCTCTGTTTTGTCGCTCACACTAACGGCAGGTTCGCACGGCTCTGCTTCGGCTCGTAACACCTTGGCGTCCCTCCGTACGCTAGCATTGGACGTGGTGCACTGTTTTGGGATTTCGATCACGGCAGTTGTGCCAACTCCGAGCGTGCTCCGTAGCGTGATGTTGCCTTGATGGGCGATCAAAGTCGCCCGAGCGATGGATAAACCCAGACCCGTCCCACCGGCGGCGTTGCGGGATGAGTCCACGCGATAAAATCGCTCAAAGACATGCGGCAAATGCTCGGCAGCGATGCCGATGCCTGAGTCGGCGACCTCGATCTTGATCAGCGACCGCTCCGACCTGCACGAAACTCGAATCGTCCCATCAGCGGGCGTGTACTTGATCGCATTTTCGAGCACGTTAAAGAATGCTTGGCTGAGGCGAATATCATCGCCCACCACCTCGCATTCTTCTGCTGTCACCAGTTCAAGTGCGAGTTGCTTATCCTGGGCAAGCGAGCGGAGTTGATCGGCGACGTCGCGTACGAGCAAATCGACTCGGACAGGATCACGTTGCAAGTCACTGATGCCCGCATCATGGCGACTGAGGCAGAGCAATTGGTCGGCTAAGTTGCCGAGCCGCGAGGCTTCGTCGACAACGTTTGCCAGGGCACGCTCATACTCCTCAGGCTGGCGTCGCATGCGTAAAGCGCACTCGGCTTCGGTACGAAGTGCTGCCAGTGGTGTCCGGATCTCATGGGAAGCATCGGCGGTGAACCGCCGGATTTCGTCAACGGCTCGCTCCAAACGGTCAATGAGTGAATTCAGCGTCTGCGCCAGGTGTCCCAGCTCGTCATCTGAGTTGCCGACATCAATGCGTTCATGAAGGTTTTCAATCGTGATGGAATTGGCGACCTGGACGATTTGCTCGACCGGCGCCAAGGCTCGCGTGGCAAGGAAGTAGCCACCTGCCAAGGCCAACGCAACTCCGGCCGGCAGTAAGCCAGCCATCAGGAGCTGAAGCGTCAGCATGTCGGACTTTATGGGAGCCAGAGACGTCAGAGCCTGGACGGTGAGAGCACTTTCCGGGGCGCCGACCGCCGAGCGGGCCAGTCGCACGGGCCGGCCATCCAGCGTCCTGTCTGTGGCATAGGCGATATCCGCGGAGGAACTTGGGACAGTGAACTTAGCCGCCTGTTCCGGCGAGAGTCCTGAGCTGGCAAACAGAATCGTCCCCTGGCTGTCAGTGACCAGGAAATCATAAATGTCGTGCTGAAAGAATCTGGCATGTAACTGTCTTGCCATGTCATCCGCATCACGGGCAAGGCGAACTTCGAGGGCCAGCTCTTGCAATTCCTCGCGCAGTCCGTCGTCGGTCCGAGCCAGTAGTTGATGCTGCGTTAAAAGCAGCAAAGCGACACAGAGCGTTGTCAGCAACAGCGCGAAAGCGCCGGCATACCACAAGGTCAGACGCCAGCGAATGGACATGCGTTTCACGGCTCGTTTCCTAGTACGTATCCCTTGCCGCGGATGGTGTGCAGGATGGGAGCCAGGCCGGGACGTTCGATCTGTTTGCGTAACTGGTTGATATGAACCTCGATGACGTTCGTCCAAGTTGCCGAAGGCTCTTTCCAAACGTCTCGCGCGATCATTTCCCGAGTGACGATCTGGTCCGCGTGACGCATCAGAAAAGCCAAGAGCTCCAACTGGCGGTTCTGCAATGTGAGCGATTGAGTTCCTCGCATCGCCGTCCGCGCCAGTAAATCCACGGTCAGATCCCTGACGCTGAGCGTCGATGAACTCGCTTGGGCACCGCGTCGCAACAAGGCTCGAATCCGCGCCAGGAGTTCATCAACGGAGAAAGGCTTGACGAGATAATCGTCGGCTCCCTGGTCCAGGCCTGCCACACGGTCCTTAATTGCGTCGCGGGCTGTCAGTATCAGCACCGGGATGCGATTGCCCTGGTTGCGTAGCTGCGCGAGCCACAGCAAGCCGTTGCCGTCGGGTAGCATCAGATCGAGCAAAACGAGATCGACTTCAGGAGACAGCAACGCGCTGGCCGTTTTCAAGTCCGGAGCGCATGTTGCCGCATAGCCAGATTCGTTAAGAGTTTGCGCGATACTGGCCCGCAGCTTGGGATGGTCTTCAATGATCAGGATTTCTGGCACTCTTTCAAATCCGCAGTACTGGCAAATGCTCGACAGCGGTCTGTCCCCTCTCGGCTATGCTCCGCTTATCGTACCTTTCCATCCGCCGAAGCCGCCGAGATAAACTCGAATTCATCCCAGCGGCATCTGGTCCGATACCTAGCTTTCCTAGAGTCGCCGTTTACCAGGCTGGGCGGGCGGCTATTTTTTGAGTGCCAGCACGAGCGTGCCAACGCCAATCAACACGATCCCGAACCACTGGCCCGCGCTTGGCCGCTCACCGAGAAACGCGACCGCGAACACCGCCACGAGGACCACGCTCAGCTTGTCGACCGGTGCCACCTGTGAAGCTTGACCGAGTTGCAAAGCCCGAAAGTAGCACACCCAGGAAAGGCCGGTTGCCAGCCCCGAGGCGATGAGAAAGCCCAGCGTTCTTCCCGGTAGGCGGAAGGGATCGCTCCACGCACGCGTGGCCCAGACAAACAGACTCAGGGCCACAACGATGACGAAGGTGCGAACCAGCGTAGCAAAGTCCGAGTTGATTCCCTTCAAGCCAACCTTGGCGAAGATGGCTGTGAGAGCCGCAAATACCGCCGACAGCAACGCCCAAAGTAACCAGTTCATCGGCTCGCTCGCATTCTCGTTGCGCTTTAGTCAAGGCGATCGGATCTCTTCAGCTTCGCCCCGCGCGGCTTCGTTTTGGAAGAGGAGAGACGTTAACGCAGGGGGGGGACGAAGCACTACGTTTCACTGCACGAACTACCATCGCTGGACTTCCGCTTGCCGTTGAGCTTGGCTTCGCTGTGTCGGTACGTTATCACGCGAATCTTTTCGAGCGTGACCAGCCCCTCATCCATCATCTCGTCAAGCTTCGGCAAAAACGCTGCGATCTTTTCGGGCGTATCGACGATCTCAACGACCATTGGCAAGTCTTCCGAGAGCCGCAGAACCTTTGAAGTATGCACCATACTATGTGCTCCAAAGCCGATCATCCCCCGAAACACGGTCGCTCCAGCCAGTCCGCCGCGCCGCGCTGCATCGACGATGGCTTCGTAGAGCGGTTTGTGACCGCATTTATCGCACTCACCTACGAAGATGCGTAAGAGTTCTGCTTCGCCGGACAATTTCATGACCGCACTCCCGATTAGATTTGGCGACCGACGGCCATGCCCAGCATGATCGCGAGAACGCCGACGACGACGTGACCCACTACGTTTGCGCTTGCGACAGCCCACTCGGCGTCATGCAGCAGCGCGTTACTCTCAAAGGCAAAGGTCGAGAACGTTGTGAAGGATCCCATAAAGCCAGTCAGTATCACGGTGCGCGTCTGACTGGTGATGAGCATGCGCTCGTCGGCTAGCGTCCACACAAAGCCGAAAAGCAAACAGCCCACGATGTTGACCACAAAGGTCCCCAGTGGCAGCTCGCCACCATAAAGCCGCTGTACAAGCCCGGAGGCGGCGTAGCGAGCCAAGCATCCCAAGCCACCGGCTAGAAACAGCAGCACAAACTGCATGATGTCGATCTCCCGCATTGGAAACACTGCTGAATACCAGTGAGGTGGCGAGCTATGCCAACGGTCGCAGTGCCGAAGAAGAGTCCACCGGGCGTTTGGCCCGCGGACTGGAACAATGCGTACTGTCCCACCGAAGGCTAAACCTTCCAGTAGGAGTCATCAGCCGACAAGCGGCAGTTCAAGGCGAACTCCATCGCCATCACTGACAGCTTCATCATCGGAGCTGCCCCGGAGGCTGTCAACCACGCATCCGTCGCTATGCTGACAGTCCGGCTCAGGGCTTGACGCAGCGCTGACCAGGAGGGCTAATGGACCTGAGGCGATGGGGTTCGCCGTAAAACCGTCGATCGATATTCGACTGATGACTCCTACCGGAAGACGAGTTCTTCAGGGTAGGAGTATTTCGCGAACGCTCCCAATCTGCAGGACTCTGCCTGCGTCTTCTTGACCGTCCTTAGCGCCCGAGCCGTTGTCTCTGGACACCGTCCTCCTTAGCCCCGCATGCAGAGGCCTATCCGTGAACGACACGCGTGCCGACCTAAGCGAGCTACAAAGGCAGTCGCTCCAAAGCAGCTTTCTGGATCTGGAACGGCGGCTGACGGATATCGAAGCGGCGATGTTCGCCGTTGAACATCGCAGTCCGCTCTCGAAGTACGACTTGGATCTCACACCGGTGGAAATGGGTGTCGTTCGCGACTATTGCCAACGCATCCGAACGGCGATGCTTGATCTGCTCGCCGAACAGGAAATCGAGGTTCGGATACGCCGAGTTGGTCTGCGGTGGTCGCTGCTCACGCACGCAGCTTACTTGCATGTCGCTGTCAGCGATATCTCCGCCGATCGGTTGAGGGGCTACGGTCCAGTCTCCGAACAAGGCAGGATCGCGGTTGACCGGCTATCGCAACGACTCGATGTGCTGGTCGATCAGCTGGACTCGTTCTTACGTGAACGGCCCGACGACTTGAAGCGCCGTCTGGCCCATAGCAGCGCACCGGCCGAGCTGTCACGTATCGTGGCGACGACGGCAGAGATCGTCACGCGTCAAGGTTTGGTCGAGTACCGTCCAAAGCTCAATGCGCTCCTCGACCGTTTGGAACGGGCCGATCTCGAGATTGCTCTGTTTGGCCGGGTGAGCTCCGGCAAATCATCGCTGCTCAACCACATCGCGGGCACAGACGTTTTGCCGGTCGGTGTCACGCCGATCACCGCGGTGCCTACGCGGCTGACCTGGGGCGAGAGCCCGCTTGGCCGCATCGCGTTTGCCGAGTCGCCACCACGTCAAATCGACGTTGCGGAAGTCGCAGCCTTCGCCTCCGAGGAGAACAATCCTGGCAACATCAAACGCGTGACGCGCATCGAAGTCCAGATTCCTTCCGAGCGATTGCACAAAGGGGTCGTGTTTGTCGATACGCCGGGAGTGGGCTCTCTGGCCCGGCAAGGCAGCAGCGAGACGTTCGAGTATCTTCCGCGCTGCGACTTGGGAGTCGTCCTGATCGATGCCTCTTCTACGCTCAACGAGGACGACATCTTGCTGATCCATCGGCTCCGAGATTCAGGAGCGGCCGTCCAAGTCCTGCTGAGCAAGGTCGACCTTTTGTCTCCAGGCGGTCAGAAACGCATGGTTGATTATCTAGTCCAGCGATTGGCAGAGAGGTTCCAAGACGCGGTGCCGGTCTTCCCAGTGAGCGTCATGAAAGGTTATGAGGCGCTGTGGCAGCAATGGTTCGAACAGCAAGTCATGCCGAACCAGCGCGACCGCCAGAAGTTGGCTTCCCAATCGCTCTTCCGCAAAACGTTGCGACTGGTCGAAGCAGTCCGCGCAACACTCGACTCGCGTTTGAATAAGCGGGCATCGATCGGTAACACAGCCGAAGAGCATGTCGAACAAGTGCGTCAATTGCTTTCGCGCGGCGATGACGTGATTGGCGAATTGAACTTCCAAACGGTCCGCTGGCGAGACAAATTGAGAACCGCCGAAGAACAGGTTATTGAGCAAGTGGCTGGCAAGCTTGTCATGGGAACGTCGAGCCAAGGGTCCATGCAGGACGTTCTCTCCAGTACGCTCCAGCAGGTACTGCAAAAGCCGCTCGGAGCTGGTTCGAAAAATCGCCGTCGAAGCCAAGGCACGGCTTTCCGAAACGATTGGCCAGATCCATGCCGTTTCCGGCGCACCGGAAATCGATCCCGACGCGATCGAAGATCTTTCGTTGCACAACCTGCCTGCTCCCGAGGAACCAGCATGGGACTCGGCGGTGCTGCCGGCAATTCCTTGGTGGAGCAGTCTCGCGCCCCCGATGGCACGCTCGGTGATCACTCGGTCGCTGCGCGAGCGACTCGGCCCGCTCATGAACTCGGCGAGTGCCGACCACCACCGGGCGCTGGAACTTTGGCTGAAAACCGTCGCCACGCGCCTCCAGCAGACCTATGAAGCTCAAGTCGCTGCTTTGCGGACTCGAATACAGCGCGACACAGGTGAGAACAGCAGCTCCTCAGAAAGCCGCGACGCGATCCAGAGAGACCTGAAGATCCTCGACGAAATCATGTCGTCTTCGACGGTGGGATAGACGTGAAGAAAGCCGAGAAGCGGTCCTCGCCTCAGCCACGGCCGGCTGCGCGGCGGAATTGTCATACTCAAAACCGGCCGCTGGCTAGTCGGGCTAACGCATCGCGCAAACGCTCCGCCTCACTTGACTGCTGATTGATGAGCCGAGTGAGCGTTTCCAGCTCCGCTACAACCCAGGCTTGAGCCTGCGTTCTCAAGTCCGCAATAGCAGCATCCGTGGCTGCCGTCCAGTCGCTGGTAAGCCGGTGAAGGTTTTTCTCGACCTCGCTAGGTACTCTTCGGAGCAGCTGTCGGCGAAATAATCCGCCGACCCATTGCATCGGTAGTAACCACCAGATCACTTCCCAGTTGGTCATGAACGGATGGCTGATGGAGACCGGCATGACGGTAAGTTCGGGGCGATTGGGCTCCCAAGACACGGACGAAACCGCAGTGCCCGTTTCTCGATGAATATTGCGAGTGATTCGATCGCGGAACGATTCGAGGACACGGCGGAATTGGACCTCGGCGCGCGCCAGCAAGTCGCTGGCTGAGTGTAGGGCCTCGCCCGAGAGATCGGCTAGTTCCTTTCGTAGCGCATCGCTCATCCATACGCGATACTGCTCGACCTGCTGCAACAAGTTCCCTTGCCACTGCCTGCTTTCAGCGTCCAAATGCTCGCGCACGCGGCGCTGGATGGCGCCCGACTGAGCGAAAAACAAGGACTCGAAAGTTGGCCTGGTGCCCCTGCGCACCCGCTGCTCTGCAGAGGCCAGCTCATCGCGAATCATCGATACGCTCACCGATTCGGTAAAAATGGCGTCGCGAATCCGGGCGCGTTCGTCGTCACTCCGCTCGGCCGCTTGCAAGGCGATCCTCAGATAGCTCTGGCAAGCGGCCGCGGCCGCCTCCAGCTTCACCGTCAATGAGCGTTCTCGCTCGGCGCTGATATTTTCGACGATCGGATCGATGACCTGCTGGCGAAGCTGCGACACGTAACGCTGCGTATCGACGCGCGCCGAAAAGGGCAGCACGGGTATTTCGCCACCGAATTGCTCCTCTAACGCGCGCTCTACAAATCGAGTCACTTCAACGAGCGCACTCACTGGCAGCAGGTCGACTTTGGTGAGGACTACCACCACTCGCGAGGCAGTTTTGTGCGCGTCGGCTACCAAGCTGCGGTCTTCTTCGGAAAAAGGCCTTTCGGCACTGACTGCGACGAGGGCCGCTGACGCGCTGGGCAACCACTGCCGCGTGGCCTCGGTGTTGTGAGCGAACACGCTTCCCAGTCCCGGCGTATCGACAAAACGCAAGCCTGACCAGGCGCTAAGCTCGGGCAGGAACAAATCGACCAAAGCCACTTGCTTTCGATTGTCGGGGTTGCCAGCCTCGGTCACGAACTCGGGCAGGTGGGCGAAGTCAGCCGGCTCAACCGAGCCATCGACGTGCGTGACGCGAATGGGTTGCTCTGATCCGGCACTTACGCGAGTGACGACCGCGGTAACCGGCAAGACGCCGACGGGAAACAATGGCTGCCCGAGCAGCGTGTTGAGCAGCGTCGACTTGCCAGATTTGAACTGCCCCAGAACGGCAATATCGATCGCCCCTTCACGCCCAAGCTCGGCACATGCTCGTAGCGTCGAGTCGAGCGACGCCAGGCCGAACTGAGCGGCATACTGGGTGAGGAGGTTTAACTGCCGAACGTGCAGATCCATGGCTATCGGCCAGCGAAGATGGCGCTGCCAGCAAACTTGGCCTTGGTTCCGAGTTCTCGTTCGATGCGAAGCAGGCGATTGAACTTCGAGACTCGCTCGCTGCGGCAGCCGGAACCGGTCTTGAGGTGGCCGGCTGACACCGCGACGGTCAAGTCGGCAATGAATGTGTCCTCGGTCTCACCCGAGCGATGGGAGATAAAGCATTTGTAGCCATTGGCCTTTGCAAGGTCGATGGTTTGCAGCGTTTCGGTTACGGTCCCGATTTGGTTGAGCTTGATGAGGATCGAATTGCCGACACCCGCCTTGATTCCCTCGGCCAGTATCTTGGGATGGGTGCAGAATATGTCGTCGCCTACGAGCTCAATCTGCGAGCCCAATTCCTTGGTCAGCGCCCTCCACCCGTCCCAGTCATGTTCGCCCATACCATCTTCGAGCAAGACGATCGGGTATTGGCGGGCCCGTGACCGCCACAGCGAGACCATGTCTTGCGACGACTTTCGCGACTGATCGGATTTGAAGAACAAGTATTGTCCGTTCTCCCACATCTCGCTGGTCGCCGGGTCCAAGCAAAGCGAAATGTCATCGCCGGCGCGATAGCCAGCCGCTTCGATCGCTTGCAGAATGACCTCGATCGCTTCCTCGTTCGATTTGAGATTGGGCGCAAAACCGCCTTCGTCGCCGACTCCCGTGGAGTAGCCTTTCGAGCGCAAGACACTCTTGAGCGCATGGAACGTTTCCATACCCATGCGAATGGCGTCGGCAAAGCTAGAAGCGTTGTGCGGCGCGATCATGAACTCTTGAAAGTCGACGTTATTGTCAGCATGCTTGCCGCCGTTAACGACGTTCATGCAGGGTACCGGCAACGTGAACGAGTCAGCCGCACCCAGATAGCGATAAAGCGGCACTCCAGCCGACGCCGCCGCAGCTCGCGCCGTCGCCATCGAAACAGCCAGAATGGCGTTGGCGCCCAGTCGCTGCTTGTTGGGTGTACCGTCCAGTTCGATCATCGCTTGATCGATCGACGACTGCTCACCAGCATCCCGTCCCACCAGGGCTGGGGCGATGACCGAGGCGACATGTTCGACCGCTTTCAATACGCCCTTGCCACCATACCGCCGCAGATCACCATCCCGAAGCTCGCACGCTTCTTTCTCGCCCGTGGAAGCGCCCGACGGAACGATGGCTGCACCGACAGCTCCGTCTTCCAGCACGACCTCAGCCTCGACCGTAGGATTCCCTCTCGAATCTAAAACTTCACCAGCGGTGATTGCCGTGATTCGCATAATCTCGCTCCCCGGCTGTAGTTTAGGGCTAACGTCAGGATGATCCTAATCCAGATCAACGATTTCTCCGCCTGCCCGGGTCGACAGGCACTGATAGACGCGGAACTCGAGCTGTTCGGCTATGAGCCTGACAGAGCCATCCGCGATGAGGAAGTTGGAATAGCCGAAGTGCGGAGCAGAAACGTCGCGATCGTCCGAGTAGGGGCTGTTGGGAGTATGTCCGGTCTGGAAAAGGACCATGTGGCCATGGTCGTCGGTTACCGCAGGTAAACACTTAACTTCGCCTCTATCCGCCGAGCCTGAACATGCCAAACCAGCCGGAGTATTGTGGATTCGGCGGCAAAGCCATGCAAGTCGCTGGATCAGCCCAGGCACAATTGGTCATTCCGACAGTTTAGCGAGTAAGAGCTAAGCAATACCATCCTGCGTAAGTTGCATGCTGACAGCTGGTATTGCCTCGCCGTCAAGCTGGGTCCGTGCAACCAGAAAAGGATTGTGTGGCCCAACAACCGCGTGGGGGAGTGCCGTGCTTTTGCCCCGCTGGTAAGCTCAAGGCTTTCTAACCTGTAATATTCCGCCGCTTAGCGTGCATACATGCTAGAGCCGCACGAGAACTGGAGATGAGGTTGGCCGATCGCTCACACGAAACAACGGACTTAACGCGTCTATCGGACGAGGAGCTAATGGAACGACTCCGCCAAGTGACCGAGGCAGTTGCCGCTCGTTCGAGTCGCGCAGAAAGGTGACGCAACAACTGAACAGGATGAAAAGGATCCCAACATTTCCGAGCAAGCAATCCATATGGGCGAGTCGCAAAGTCAAGCGACCGAGCTCAGACAATTTTAGCGACGGCTAAGTTGCTCAGGCAAAAGAAGTGGCTGCCAGCCAACGTTGATGCTTACGCCCGAGTACGCACCTAGGCGACTGGCAGCCGTGTGCCCAGCCGAACAGCGCGGCAGCCCCTCAGCGACCGTACCGCGACGACCGAACGCGGGCATACTAGCAACCCATTGGGCACGATACTACACGCGAGAATACGATGTGGCAATATGCCACATCCGAGCCGCCTGATCAGTCCCGATTTACTAACAGCTGTCCAATGTAGAGTTGGCGTGCCGCAAGCTCACAATTGACGAGACGATCGCAACAACCGACTTGGATTCCGACCCGCCTTCAACAGTTGCTATCCCTGCCTTGGCAACGGTTGTTGCATTGGATCCCCTCTGCAGCTTTTGGTCAGCAAAGTGCGCGGAAAACCAGTGCCCAGTTGCGTGCCTGCCGGTGTCCATCGGTTTACACAGCCTCGAAATCGAACTTGGCAAGTGACTCTTCAAGGAAGTCGACGGCGCTGTCGGATTGCGACCGCAGTGGGTTCCACGGCTTGGGCCAGCAGATGTACTTGCCGCCCATCTCGGCAACGCCTTGGCAGTTGTCCCACCGGTCGTCGATCAGCAGCTTGCCTGGGGCAGTCGCCAGTGCCTTCACAGGCGTGATCGACCACTGGCGGTGCATGAACTTCGGCAGGTGTTTCTTGATCCAGCGGACCTTGTAGGCGAGCGAGAAGTCATCAAGCGTGCAGGCGGTCGCGATGACCACTCTGCTTTCGCCCACGAGCGACACGCATTTTTCGATAAGCTGGTCGCAGATCTCGGACTTCGGGATTTCCTCCCAGAAGTCGCTTGGAATTGCATCCCAGAATTCGCGCTCGCTATACTGCGACCCTCGGGCGAAATTGACTGCCCCAACGACATCCCACTCGAATCGTGGGTTGTACCAGTTGAGGTCATCGCTGAATCGGATCTGGATGCCGAAGAACTTGGCTAGACTCGCGGTGCAGCAGTTCAACAGGTCATCCATGTCCAAGAAGATAGTGTTGATTTTCACTTCAGCGCAAGCCTCTCCATAATCCCGACCGCGTGCTGGTCAGCGCCCAGTACTTTCCGCAGCTCGTCGCAGGCAACATTTGCGTGCCACATCGACTTGCCGAGCTGAACCACTGAGACGCCGATCGATTGAGCAGCCTTCTCCGCTTCGCGATCGGTCGCTCGTAGAACGAGGTTGGCCTCGACACGCTGTGCCACGCTCATGATGACCTTGGCTTCGTACTCGCGCAGTTGGATTTCGAAAAAAGTCGCGACTCGCGGGTTCGTCTGGATCAGCTTCCGATACTGGGCCAGTATCGCCTCATACGAAGGGTGGGCGAAGTTGACCAGTTTGTAGCCATCGGCGAACATTCGCTGGATGATATGGAACGCGCTGAACTGCTCGGGTGGTACTCGCTGATCGAGCGAGTCGAGCAGCTGCGGCACCATGCTCTCGCCGGCCTTGCGCAGCAGCAATCGGACGGTGTTGTGGAGGTGCGGTAGCGTCATCTTGTTGATGGCAAAAACTTCGCCGCTGCGCGTTTTCCATTGCTTTGTGTGGTCGATGCCTGCTTTTGGACTGAAGAAAATTGCGAGGAAGATTCGGAGAAGCATGTTGAACATGGTGCTGCTTGCTGGTCGCTTTGGAGATGGGTTTAGAATCATAGGTTGCGGCCGCGCAGGGCTCGCGGATGCATCGGCGAGTAACCGCCGACTCGTGCGGTCGGTGCTTTGTCCCAGCTTTGCCGAAGCTTGCCGCCGCAATCAGGACACTCTTGCCGAGGGCCCTCGGCAGTTCCGCGAAATTCTTCGTGCTCGCGGCGGCAGTCTTTGCAGGTCTGCTTGTGTAACGGCATAGTCGTAAGTGAGTCCTACTTGGGTTGCGACAACACGACGGCGTTCTTCGTGTTGCTCAGGACCTTCTTGCGTTGACGAACGTCGACCGGGTCGTAACCTTCGACCTTGTCGCCGCTGATCGCTTGAACGAGCAGCTTGCTCAGCCACATGCTGCCCTTTTTGCGAACGGCGTGAGCAACGGTCGCACCAACCTGGATCGGCGTGCCGAATGCATCGGTAGGGGCGGACTCTTGCGAAGGAGGTTCGGCTGCTATGGAACTCATGAACGAAAACTCCAAGAGGTGAAACAGTAATCTTCAGGTTTACGGCGATCAGCCGCCTCTAGTTGGTAACCACCGCTCGATACGCGAGGTGGCCTAGAATTCTTGGGATGTTTTCGGACTATCCTTGCAGCTCAGCCCTGGCAGCCTCAAACTTCGCCTGCAGCATCGCGAGGTAATTGCTTGCGTCGTACAGGTCCTTGTCGCGCTTCTCATTGTTTGCCCGGCGGGCCGCTCGCTTGGTCAGCTGCTCGACCCACGTGGCGAGCTCGATGAACGACATGTCCTTCCAGGCTTCCGGCTTGAAGTCAGGCTGGTGCTTTGCGACCGCCGGCGGGGTGTTCGTGACCAAGTCGACTCGCACCTGGTCAAGGATCTGCGCAAACGCCTCGCACAAATCAGGGTCCATAACCTTGTGTTGCGTGCGGTCGGAGCACCAGGCACGCGCGGCAATCTGACGTGCCCAAGGCGTTGTGTTAGGTGGTTGGTACGCTCCGCATGGCGGCTCAGCTCGGCAGCAGTTCACCGGCGGGCGGGCGTTCTCTTGTGCATTCGCGTCGTTCACTTGATGTACTCCAGGTCGGGGTGTTCTTCGAAGATCTTTTCTGCGTAGGTTTTGCTCTTCTCGATCAGCGTGCATTGACGACCGATCGACTTGCACACGCGAAGAGTCGTGCCTGTTCCGCCGAAGCAGTCCAAGACTCGATCGCCCTCGCGGGTTGTCAGTTTGAGGCAACGTTCAACCAGTCCTTCGTGCAGTTGCGTCGGGTGATGCCTGCGTCTCTGCTTGCTGTTGCCGGTTACTCGCGGGAAGTCGAACACGTCGAGCGGCACGCAGCCTCGCCGGTCCGCTCGCTTGTCACCGTTCAACTTTCTCCAGCTCGGCACCCGGATCTGATCGGGGTACAGCTTCATTTCCGCACGGGATAGCCTCCACAGCGGCCGGTGTCCGTTGCCTAGGTCAGTGCGTCGGTTCTGCCCGAAGGTGAACGTCTGCACGCAGGGCTTCACCTCGCAAGGCAGCATGGCGACCACGCCAGCCATCGGGATCGTGTGGATGGCATTGAATGACCACCACACCACAGGCGACACGTCGAGCAAGAAGGAGAGGACTGCTTTGCACCAGCCGTAGTAGTCGTCGAACTTGTCTTCGAATCCGTCGTACTTCAGCCCGATGTCGTCAGGCGGGTCCGCAAACACAGTGTCGAACTCCTCGCTAGCCTCGCGTTCACGAAGCCAGTCCAGACAGTCGGCGTTGATTAGTCGATGGGTCATGGAACTTGTAGCTTGAACTCGTAGATGTCCCAGTAGTTGGCGTAGTGGTAGAGGGCGCCGCGCTCGATCTCGCCGGTCCGCACGAATCCAACCTTGTCGAGCCAATCTGCAATGTGTTGGTGAGGGTCAAGCGGGTCGAGGTAGTATTCGGGGATCGATGCGCGAATCTGTGTCCGTCCCAGGTTGCGGGCAACGTGAAACACGTCGTCCAGCATTTGGTCGGTGAAGTGATTACGTCGGAAACGAGGTACGACACCTAGCTTCACGAGCTGGTAGCAGCCTTTCGAGCTGGGCGTCTGTCGCTCTTCGTAAACCGATGGAGTGCGGCCGACCCATAGGCCTGCTCTGTCGCCTTCTTTGAGATAGTAGCGCACGTCGAATCCCTTCATCGCGACAACCTCCTCCCAGTCCTCGGCATCCCAGGGAAATGGGAAGCATTTGATGTCGGCGACATGCAGGGAGATCACGTCAGTCTGCACCGCTGTGCGGCCGTGAAAGTACATCGCGCTTACTTGCCTCTGAACGTCGGCCGCACGAACTGGTTGAAGTGGTCGTCAGGATTCTCCGCCATCGACTGAGCCTGGGCGTTCATGAGATTGAAGCGTTTGACGCTTTCTTCTTTGCTCAGCTCGGGATAAACGTGTTCGTTCTGAATCGCGGTCCAGCACTTCTGATATCGCTTGAGCAACAGCTCTTGGAACGGCTTGCGAACACGGGAGGCGAAATGGCTGAACCGCAGCAGTGGTCGCGCCGCAGGCAGCGGCTTGGCGACTACCTGATGGATGACCAGCACCACGTCCTCACTACCGATCGGTTCACCCAGGCACCAACCGTAGCCAGCCAGCTGCGACGCCCATGCTTCATTGGCGTCTTCGAGATAGCTCTCGCTGATCGTGCCAACGCCGAGGACCTCGACAGGCTTGAAGTCGCCGTGCGAGGTGTTGTGACTGCGGCTCTGCTTCTCAGCCTTGTAACCATCGAGGCACAGCTGGTAACCGGGGTTCGGCGACACTGCTGAATTGCTGCAGTAACCGTTAACCTTCCAGTCCAGCACGAGCCGCTTTCCGTTCGGCAGCTTCGCATAGCCGTCAGGCTTGCCCAGCAAAGGCACGCCGCCGACTTCTCTCTTAACGGTGAATTCGAACTGCGGCTCTTGGATCGCGGTGTCGAGGATCATTGTCAGCAGGTCGAACATGCCGCTGATCTTGTAGCAATCGAAGACGTAGTCGCCTGCTTCGCGAGCGAAGTCGCGGTTGTGCTCTTCGACCTGTGCTTCAAACAGCGCCTCGTAGCTGTATTTCTCCGGCATGTAGCCAGGACCATAGTAACGTTCGTAGAGCACAGACTTGGTGCGAGCATCGAATGCAGAGCCAACGCTCGCCGGCTTGCCTTGCTTCTCGCGCGGCGGTCGGCGGTCGGCGAGGTACTTGAGGATGAACTCGTCAATGTCTGACTCAAACTGGCTCAGTGCTGAGAAGGACAGATACTCGGGAATACGCATGCTGTTTCTCGAAGGTTGAAAAAGAAGCAGACACCTAAAGTTGGGGGCCTGTTGTGCCTTTTGCGTGTCAAAACCTCTGTCAAACCATGAATCGACTGGTTTTCTACTGAAGTGACTCGAGAGTGATTCGAGCAACGGGCACCCAGAGGTGCCAACACTGCTGAACTAGCTTGTCGATCGCTTGCTCACGTACTTCATTGCTTAACTTGAAGTGCGAGTATTGCCCCATCGCGTAAGTCCGACACAGCTGATGCGCCAGCAACACTTCGTTGCTGGTTTGTTTTGCTGCGTCTCGCGACGTGTTCTTGGCTGCATTGCCGAATTCGCTGTCGTCGTTCCAGCGGACCACTACTCGTCTCCGCGAGTTCGAAGAAAGCGAGCCTCTTTCGGAATGCCGCCGTCGGACAACTCTCGGTAAGTGAACGTGATCTTCTGGCCGATGTCGAACGTCGTAGCGATGCAACCGCCCGGCACGTCATTGCCTCCGACCAGCGCGCCGCTCGTCGCCGAGAACTGACGGTCAGCGTCGGTCAGCCCGGTGCCGATCTCCAGCCGCTTGCCCTTGTAGTCGAGCACCAAGGCGCCAATGCGACCGTCGTGCTTACCCTTGCCGGCAGTGAAGCCAACCAGCGTGCCTTCGTCGTCGTGTGAAGGCTTCATCTTCAGCAGCGTCTTCACCCGCTTGACGTTGTAGGTCGCTTCACCGCTACGAATGATTGCTCCCTCGGCCCCGCCTCTGACCCAGCGTTCGAGCAGGTCGTCGGCCACGTTGACCGCTTTCTGCTGGTCATCGGGCAGCAGGTACTGCCTGTGGACCTGGGCGACGAGGCAACCATCGAGTGCCTCTTCCAGCGCGGTTAGCTCGTTGACGAACTTCGTGTCATCCTGCAGAAAGCGATAGCCAGGCGGGCAACGTTCTTGCACGTTGTGCAGCAGCCACTGCAACGCGTCCTCGCCAATCTCGCGGTACATCTGCGCTGACTTGATCAGGCCGGGGCGAGTGATGGTCGCCATAGGCGGGCAGCCATAGACCATGTACGCGATCTTGTCCCATCGCGGGTCGGGCTCATCGCCGGCGACGATCGATCGGCACAGCTGGAAGTTGCCGCGACCTGCCCATGCTTCGCCATCCAGCGGACACGAAGGCAGTGCGTCGAGGAACCAATCCGGGGCAATGATCGGGTTTCCGTAGCGGGACCACAGACCGGTCGATATTGGCTTGATCTTGTCTTTCAGCTCCATCGTCTTTGGGTTGTAGTTGCCGGCCCAAGGCACCTCCTTTGTCGGCAGCCCTCGCGACACGCCGCCATCCCAGAACATGCGTGTGCCGTCAAGTTTCTCGGATATGTACCAGCCGGCGATCGCATGCTTTGCCGGGTCGTATACTTCAGCCAGCTGAACCAGTTCTCGGCGTTGGATGCTCATGTTGCCTTCTTGTGATGAACGGTAGGTGCTTCTCTTTGCAGATCGCCGTCTTGCTCGGCTTGCCGTCGCGAATCATCACGGCGATGTTGTGTGTGCGAAGGCTGACTGGTAATTCGCTCGTGATTCGGTCCAGCGTGGTCATGCCCGATCAGCACCTCGCTCGTTGAACCGCTCCTCGATACGCCACCGCATGCGTTGCACCGTGGTGATGCTGCAGCCCAGGCAGCGGGCGATTGACTGGTCGACGTGGCCGTTGGCGCGCATCTCTACCAGCGTTCGCTCTTGGTCAGTCATGCAGACAGACAAGAAGCCTTGCATCAAGTCATCGAGGTCTGATGGCTCGGCAGCAGGGACATCGACCATGTCGAATGGTGTCTGCTTGACCTTCTGCAACTCGTACTTCAATGCTTTCCGCTTCTTCAACGGGAAGCGTATTGCTTGCTCGTTCTCGACTAGCGTCAGGAAGGCATTGCGGATCGACGTGGTCAGGTAGCCGTCCAGACTCTCGACAGTCGTGCCGTCTTGGTTGGACTGGATGAATCGAAGCGCAGTGACAACAGCCAGCACACCCTCGGAGACGAGGTCGTCTTTCAGGTGCGCGCTGGAAGGGTTCCGCGCGACGAACGTCCTAGCCAATGACCGGACCTGGTCGCCGTGGATGGAACAAAGCTTCTCAAATGCTGTCTCATCGCCTGCCAGCAGGGAATCGAACAGCTTCACTTCAGCACCCACACTTCCTTCGGATAGAACCGACGATCGCATGCTTCCTCGATCGTGAAGTGATATGGCGGGACGCCGTCAGGGTCGTAGACCACACCATTCTCGAAAGCGACTGCGTGTCCCCAGCCGTGTCGCGTCGTGCCGGTGATGACGCCCTTGTTCGTGCGGATGATCGCGTGGAACAGATTCCATCGTTCGTCCAGCCGGTTTCGGACCAAGTGAACGATGCCGCCGACGCTCGACGCCGGCATGATCTGCAGCGGGTAGAACGCCTTGTTGCGATCGAGGGCGACATGCTGAAACTCATGGACGTGGAAGCCGACGCGGCTCAGCAAAGCATTTTCAGAGTCGTATGGATTGGCGGGCGCCATGGGCGGTACGACCATCGCACTCCCGTCATGGCCGAGCTCGGCGGTGAGTGCTTCGGGTGTTTCATCGAGCACCATCGCCATCGAGTACAGCAGGCACTCCCATCGGTTCTTTTTGGTTAGGTGCTTCATGTCGTTACCAGTGAGGGAGGAGTCGTCTCACTAAGTAACCACCGCTCAACACCCAAAGTGGCCTAGCTTTCTATTCAGAAACTTCGGGCTCATCGAGCTCGCGCAGGAGGTCGTCGATCGTCGGCAGAGCGCCATAAGAAGGCTTCCAGTAATCACGCCAGTTCGGAGCCCTGAAGAGCTTCGCGTATTCAATGTCGCTCGCATCGACCAAGATCCAGATGCCTACGCCGTGCTTCTCCCAGATCGGAAACTTGACCTTCTGGCTGCGAGTGAACTGGTAACCGATTGGCCGCTTACACTCGACCCAGCGATAGCCGTACCTGACGTGATGACAGAACAGGTCAGGGATGCCGTGCTGGAACTTGCTGCCGTGCGTGATCTCGACCAACCACTCGCGCAGCGTCAGATACTCGACCAGATCCGTGCGGATCTTGATCTCCAGGGGGTTGCCTTGTGCCATGGTCTCACTCAATAGAAACAGCCCAGGATTGACTCCTGGGCTGTGAATGGTTTCGGGTTGTAGGATGCGGACTAGGAGGGAGACTCAGCACGCCCTACGGCGAATGCCATAACCCTGATGCGCTGCCGCGATGTTCTCCAGCTTCGGCAACAACAGCTACCATCGCGTCTCGATCGGTTGAGTGCTCACTCGACGTTCTCCAGTTCGTAGTCGAAGTCTTCGCTGTCGGTCAGCTCTTGCTCAGCGAGGGCCAACATTGCGTCAACGTCAGGGGCAACTTTGATCTGGCGGCCAACGCCCTCTTTCTTCTCTGCCCAATTCTGCATGTGCGTTTGCCACTTGATGCCGATCAGTGGCACGAGTGGTCGGTACGATCCAACAGCTTTAGCGACGACCTCGCCGACACGGTCGACGTAGTCAGGGTGCGTAACGCTGAGCACTTCGTCATGCACGTTCAACGGCGCAACGACGAACGGGTTCACGCCATGAGGTTGGATGTCCCAGATCTTGCGTTGCATTGACTTACAGATCGTTGCACCGAGGGACTGGATCTCGTGGTTGCACGCCGCGCGGATGTTGGCGTTCTGGATCGCAAAGCTGGCACCGAACAGTGCGGACTGCACAGCACCGCCCGCCGTTTGGACTCTCTCGCGACGCACAACTTTGATCTTCTCGTTCCGCCATTCCTTGGGTGGACTAGTGGCCAGATCATAGAGAGCTCGGCAGACCATGTACTCCAGCGAGAAGTAGCGGCGGAAGTCGAGCTTCGTCGTTACGTAGTCATCTGGCTGCTTCCACATGAAGCCGCGGCCGCTCGGGTTGTCGACAATCGCCGAAAACTGCTCGGTGATACGCTTGATAGCCCGCCCGATGCCGGGGAACATCTTGTGCCAAGCGATAACCGCCTGCTCGGCAACATCCCTCGGGATACCGAGGTTCAAGTGCAAAGTCATCGCGTTGCCGCCATAGATCAGAGCGAACACACCTGACTTCGACTTGCTGTACATGTCATTGCTCGTACCCTCCGAAGCGAGGATTTCTTCGTAGGTCGTGCCTGGGAACAATGCCGTACCAAACAAGCCGTGAATCTTCTTGCCCGAGAGCAGCAGCTTGCGAAGGTCAGGATCGTTGTACACAGCGTCAGCCAGAGTGACTTCGTATGAACTAAAGTCACCGCCGGAGAGGATCATCCCGTCCCACGCCATGATGAACTTGCTGCGGACTTCCTTGCTATGCTTGATACCCTGTACGTTCAGGCCGCCACCGCCCGACATGCGCGAGGACACAGCGCCGATCACGTTCAACTCTGCGTGTAGCTTGCCGGCCAGCAGCACCTTGTCGTACAGCTCGACTTCCTTGGCTGCATACTTCACGTCAAGGATTCGCTGCGCACGATACGCTGCCTGCGCGTTGTCATCCTTCCAAGTCTTCGCGATCTCTTCGAGGATTTGCTTGCGTGTCGAGTCCATGATCACGAGCTTCTCGGACTCGTCCATGACCTCTTCGAGATACTCGCGGACTTCGACGTGCCGGTTGACGTTCACCGGTGCGTTGTTGACAACAGCTTTCGACTTTCGACGCAGCTCGCGTATACCATCAAGGTCAACCTCGAAGCCATGCCACCGCACCGCTGCCACCATGCAGGCCAGCTCACTGTCGTCGTCACCCGGCTCCGGACAATCGAAGGCATGCCAAAGTTTGCGTGTGTATTCGATATCGAGCGTGGCGTAGCAGCGTGCTGGCTCGCAGTTTGCCCAGTGGCGGATGTGCTGGCGCACGAGGTCAGGCCACGTCCTGATGACATCGCCTTCTTTCGCCTCGGCGGAGTAGTATTGGCGTGCGTGCCATGCAGTGGGTGCGTAAGGCACTTCGTGCGGTCGGCTATCGCAGGCGATGTCTGTGAAGTGGAACGGTGGCTTCTCGCCCAGCACATGCTCAGCCAGGTACTTCAAGCCGGCGGCGGGATTGAACTTCAACACCACATCTTTGAAGTGGATATCGCCGTCGATGTCATACACACGCCAACGTTCCTTCGCGTCTGCGTAGCGCGCAAAGTAGATGTCAGGGATCTCGATGCGGTTGTCCAGTTCGTCAGCCAGCACGTAAGCCAGCGGCGTCGGCACCTTCCGGATGCGAATGTCGCCGCGATTCATCAGCGTCTGGTACTTGTTCTTGCGACTCCACAGCATCAGGTCGCACGCCGCCCGCGGCTTCCAGCACGGTCCGTTCATCGCGTCGCGCTCGATTGCATCGAGTTCCGAGACTCGGTCCTCGGGGCAGTCGCCAGCCTTGGCCATCCCTGACTTCAGCAGCGCGTCCAGCATCGTGTACCACTTACAGATCTGGAACGTATCGAACGTCAGGTTGAAGCCTACGAGGTCCCGATCAGCGATCGCCTCCAGCAGTCGCATGTTGTCTCGGATCGTTCGTCGCCAGAGCTCAATCAGATGGATCTCGCCGTCGTCCACGGCGTATTGCATGAGCACAGGTACGCCGACCAGCCCGCATGTTTCCGTATCGAGAAAGTTCTTCTCGCCACCATCGATCTCGTTGATTAGCTCGTCCGTCGAAAACATTGCTTGCCCAGGCGTGGATACGAAAAAAACCGGTGGCTACTGAGTAACCACCGGTCGAGGGCTGAAATAGCCTGAAAATCTTGTGAGAATCTTGGAATTACACGGGCGGACAACACCTTGCACTCGTTGCAAAGATCACGACGTGATACTTAACGATGTGCGGGTCAGTCGCGGGGTTCAGCTCAGCTTCCAGCTCTTCGATATGCTGCTCGCAGTCCGAGTCGCAGTTGGCACAGAAGACAACCGTTCCAGTTGCATCAGTGATCGGAGTGGTGTTGCGGCTCACCGTCAGTTTGCCCTTGCAGTCAACAGTGCCCCCGGCAGGTGAGTACGAATCAGGTGAACCGAACTGGCCTGGGTTGACAGGTGCAGCAACGATGGCGAACGCCCGGTCGTCGAACGCTTCTTGCAACTGGATGCCGTCGACAAGCGACTGAGGATCAATCGTCGTGGGCGCCGGCCTGCGGCCGAAGCAGTTGGCAAATATCTCTAGTCCTTGTGTGAAAAGTTCGAAGATGAGACCGTTCTCGACGGTCGGGTCTACCCCCTCGGGGCAACCATCGTCCTCCTCGTCATCGCAGTCACACCATGCACTGCCGATCTGGCTGCGGATCTCACTGAGTATGGTGGCTGACCATACGTTGGGCACCGGGTCGAAGCCGATGCTGGTGCACGTCTCGGCAAGCGCCTGTTGAAGCTGCGTAACGTGGGACCTTCGCCAAATGGTGTTCGGTGGGAGTTCGCTGATTGGCGGCAGTGGGTCGCAGTCCGTTTCGGCAGGCGGCGATGCCCTGACGTTGTTGACCTCACTGATCAGCTGGTTCCACTCTGATCTCTGGAACGCCATCGTTCCCTCCTGCTCTCGCTATGAGCTCTTCGTCTGTTAGTTGCTTCTCTACCCACAGCAGAACATCGAGGGGCAGACCTTCGACGCCCATCGACAGGAGCTTGACGGTCATGTCGCGGATCGCTGTTGGTGACCGAGTCGTTGTCTTCGCTATCGGCGTAGCGACCATCTCGCTCAGCAGCTTGCGAAGCAGGTCCATCCTCGCGCGACTGGTTGTCAGATTGGCCAGCCGCTCCAGATCGCCCTCAGTAATGCGCCCGCTGTCGGCCGCTCGCTGAATCTCTTCTTCCAGTTGCAGCAACCGCAGCCGACGTTTAACCCACTTGATCGGTCGCTTGAGCTCGTTAGCGATTTTGAATGCAGCATCTTCGTCACGATACAGCGATCGGATCGCGACGGCTTCTTCCCAGAGGCTGAGCTCTTTTCGCTCAATGTTCTCGCAGATGTTCACTCGCCGGCAAACCTCCGGGGAGAGGTCCGACACGCGAGCATAGATATGCGTCCAGTCGATCAGCTTTGCGGCCCGGCAGCGTCTGAAGCCGGCAACCAGCCTGTACCTGGCTCCGTCGCGGACGACCAGCACAGGCATCAGTTGACCGTAGTGCTTCAGGGATTCAGCCAGCTCTTCGTATGACAGTGGATAGAACGAGCTTCGGCAGTTCCAATTATCGTCGATGATCAGATCAACTAGCGATATTCTCTCCACCAACATTGACCCGGACTCCGATGAGAGCGTACAGCTGCCCCATGTCGACTCGAGCCCAACCTGGCCAACGTCGGTTGGCGTAGGTCGCTGGCGTTTCCCAGTGCTCGCGGTTCAGGCGAAGCAGCTCGCCGATACGGCACGTGACGCCGTGCATGCTCTCTTCGTTGGTGGACCATTCGCCCTCGCAGTAGACTGCGAACTTCTTGTTCTCGTAGACCACTTCGATTGGGCTATTGGGGAACAGCGTTTCCTTGTTCTCACGCAACACGCGAGGAAGCAGTTCTTCCATCTCATGCGGGTGCAGCTTCGTCTTTGCAGTGATTGATGTTTTCTTCTTTGCCATGGTGCTTTATTCGAGATGCCTGGTTCTCTGCTGCTTGCGTGTTGACTAGGTTTCCACCTTGTATCGCTTCGGGCCGTCGACGTCGTCCTGGCTGCGGAGGTGGACGTGCATTCGCCATGTCACACCTCGCCTGGGGTTGACTCCGTGAATCAGCTGGCTTGGTTCGCGGTAGCCCGTGAAGCTGTTCAAGGCATAGGCATTTGTGCCAACCCAGGCACCGTTCAACAGCGCTTCGCCGTTGAGGTCAGCCAGCGAGCCTTGCACATGGTGGTGCCCGATCGCCGAGTAGCGGATCTTCATACCGCCGGTCAGCTGCGATAGACCTGCCAGGGCCTTCTGCCGTCGAGTCAGGTTGTAGAACGGAATTCCGTTGTTGCCCTTGATGTCGTCGCCGTGCGACACGTTGAAGCCGACGCCGTCGATCTCAAGGTTGACACTGAACGAATTGGGGATGACGAACTCGATGTTCTCGATGCCTCGCGTGTGCAGCTGAGCCACCTTGCCGATCATGTAATCCCAGTTGTCGTGAGCACCGTGGTGGTCTTTCTTCTCCGAGCGTCGGCCGTGATTGCCAGGGACATACACGATCGTGACACGCTCGAAGTTGGGTGCCAGATCGCGGTACATCAGTGCGTGTAGCTGACCGATGGCGAAGCAGTTCTTGAACTGGTTGCGATACTCGCTACGGTCGACCGACTTGTGGATCTCACCAGAGGTGTGATCACCATAGGCGAGGATCGTCAACTCGCGGAAGTTGTACTTCTCCAAGTGGTTGAGCGTGTGGTCCAGCGTCGTCTCGACGTAGTTCTCAGCGCGGCGACAGCTGACTTGGAAGTTGTGATGCTCTAAGCCATTGCACTCGTCAGGGTCGACCACTTCGTCGTGGTGACCATCGCTCAGGTGCATGACCAGATGCTCTGTGATCTTCTTTGTCGTCGTCGGGTGGTAGACGTTCGTCGGTGCCTTGAGCGGTGCGATCCGTTCTTCCATCTCTTCCACGATCGCGCGGAACAGGCCATTGGTCCGTCGCTGAGCCTTGTTGACCCGCTTCTGATTGTTCAGCTCCTCCTTGAGCATTAGCACTTCGGTCTCCAGCTCCAACACTCGAGCATCAGTGAGGTCGACCGGCTTGGGTGGTTCGGCCGCCGCCGCTGCCTCGACGAACTTTACATCAGGTGTCGGCACGTCGTTATGGGCGAGGCCGACCGAGATGTTGTAAACGAGGCCCCGGCTGATGCCGTAGTCGCGGGCAATCTGAGCCTTAGTCTTTTTACCGAGGGCGAGCTCAGCCTTAATTGCGGCTACAGAAGATTTGGCTAACTTGATCATATGGCTTTCTTGCTGTCTTTTCTTCGCTGACGTTTGGTTGCTGGCCGCGGTCTAGTCGTCTTCGTCGACCTCGTTCCAATCGTGGTCTTCGAAGCCGCCCTCATCTTCGAAGTCGTCTTCATCCTCGAAGTCATCATCCCAGTCGTCATCGAAGTCTTCGCCGTCGAATTCGTCGGCTTCGAGGTCCCAACCCTCTTCGTCGTCGAAGTCTTCGTCTTCGAGCTCATCCTCGAGTTCATCGAGCTCCAGGTCGTCGAGGAAATCGTCATCGCGGTCGTAATCGGGATGGCTCATGATCAGCTCGTTAAAGGTCTTCGGCATGGTTGGTCTCAGACGGTGCGGTGGTTACTCAGTGCTCACTAAGTAACCACCGCTGGTGCCGGCGAGTGGCCTAGCTATCCAGAGAATCCCCGACGATTTCCCCGAGGACCATCAGCTCCACCTTGCGGTTTTCCTTGAGGATTTCGAGCGTGCGCTCGTCGGTGGGCAGGTGGATCAGGTCGACGATCATCACGTCTTCATCCTGACCTGTGCGGTGTGTCCGGTCTTCGGACTGCGATCGGTACTCGGGCTTGTAGCTGTTGCTGTAGTAGACCGAGCACTTCGCCTCCGTCAGCGTCAGGCCGAATCCTCCCGTTTCAGGGTTCGCCACGAAACAGACCTTGGCGTTGTTTTCCAGATCCGCCCAGTAGTCCAGCGGCTTAACGTTGTGCAGGAT
The DNA here is from genome assembly GCA_051960375.1 of Aureliella sp. GTDB lineage: Bacteria > Planctomycetota > Planctomycetia > Pirellulales > Pirellulaceae > Aureliella. The sequence goes on from JBQCEI010000648.1 coordinate 50,522, forward strand.
CGTGCCATCGGCCTGGATGATGCGAGAGCCTCGCCCGTCGCACTTGAACACGTCCCAGCCGTTCTCCTGACAGATCCGGACGCAACGGTCGACCGAGCCTTGAAAGCCTGCGAACAGGCACATGCGTCCGTAGACCTCGTTCTTTTCGAGGTACTCGATCACAGCGTCTTCCTTCGGACACGACACCTCGTGAGCCACGCGCGTCATGCGGGGTACTTCTTTCGTGCCCTGACACTGCGGGCACTCGACCTCGTGTTCCTGTAGGCTGGCGACAACCTCTGGCGAGAACATGTCGATCGCTTGGTAGGTGCGCTCGGGCTCGGCGGAGTTGTACCATTCCTTGATGGTCCCCTTGCCTTCACACGCACGGCAGCACTGCTTACCGTCTTCGACCTCTTTGTAGAGGAAGCCGTCCGACAGCTGACGCAATTGGTTCAGGCCCGTGACCGTGGTCGACGCCGTGTTGGCAATCGTCTTGGCGACTCGCAGCAGCTTGTTGCTCGGTTCAAGGTAGACTCGCTTGTAGATCTTCTTGGGCAGATCCAAGCAGTCGCGCTTGTGGACAACGGTCATCAGACCTTCCAACCGTTGGAACAGGTTGGCAACCTCGTTCTCGCACGGTTCGAACGCATGGTATTCGATCGGGTCTGGACAGGCCGCTAGGTCGTGCGGGCCGTCGTGCAGCGTCTGGCAGCACTTCTTGCAGAGGTCGTCACGATCCAGCCAGCCCAGACGGGTCATGTAGTGGTTGCCGAACTCGCCGGTGTCCGCTTTCTGCAGAACGGCGAGGCGTTGCTCGAGTGCTTTGTACGAGCCTTCACGCAGGAAGCCGGGATAGGCGATCTCAGCCTGGGCCCAGATGTCGCAAGGCGTCTTCGGAGACGGCGTACCGCTCATGAGGATCACGAAGGCGTCGTGCCCCATTGCAGCACGCATGCGATCGGCCAATTCCTGCGCGGCGCATGTGCGGTTGATGCCGGGCGTCTTCAGCTTGCTCGACTCGTCGAAGATCACGCCGCCGGGCAGCTCGAAGCCAGTGTCGAACAGCGAGATCAGGCGGTCGTAAGACATCATCTCGACCTTGATGCTCGGGTCGAGATTCCACTTGCGGAATTCGCGTTCGATCGCAGGCAGGGTCGTGACCGGACCAACCCAGAACCAGTGCTTGTGCCCGGACTTCTCCATCGTCTCGATCGCAGTCAGCGTCTTACCGGTGCCCATCTCGGCGGCCAGGATGTGGAAGTGCCGGGTCAGCAGCGTGTTCGCCATCATCCGCTGGTGGGCCAGCAGCGGACGGTCGAAGTGGTGCTCGATCAGCGGGCGCTCGAACCACTCGTACACGTTCTCGCCTTCGAGCCAGCGGATCTGGAAGCGATTGCGTGGGCAGTCTTTGACCGACCATGCCTTGCGAGGGTTCTTATCTTCGTAGCCGAGCCACCGCGCGCCGGCCATCGCCTTGATGTCGTCCTTGAGCGCGAACGGCGACTTGACGAATACGATGCGACCCTCGGAGAACTCCATTACGACCGGCAGCTTTTTGTATACGGCGGGTTTGGTCTCGACGATGAACTTAGTTTCGATGGTGTTGATTTCAGCGGTGCTCATTAGCGCTTGGCTTCGAGTTTGAGTTGACCGCCAATCGGCACTACCTCTCGATAGCCAGCCCACGCGGAGGCGTAGCCAGCAGAGATGAACGTCCGGTAGACGGTCTCGAAGATGGGTTGAGTGGTTGGCTGAAGGAGACCGCTGATAACTGCGTCTCTCCAATCGCCGAGGGTGCCGCTGAGAAAGGCGATCATTGCTCCGCGAGCTTTGGATGCGGGCGTGCCCAGGTAAGCCAGCTTGCCACCGGCCTGAAGCACATCGATCAGATCGATTTCGTCGCACACGAGCAGGCCGGCGAAGTGCAGATGCGTAGCGACCATCGGGTGCAGTGACACGGGATCCTGATCAATCAAGGCCGACAGGCACGTCGCAAACTTCTTGTCATCCGTGAACGGCCGGTTGGAGCCGTCAGCGAACGCGGCCAACTTCTTCCCGGTCCCGTCGAAGGCCACCTTCAGCAACGTGTGGAAGTCGACATGGGGTTTGCTTATGAGGTGGAATGCGAAAGCCATGGTTGACTCGGGAGAAAAGAAAAGCCGCAGACAGAGATGCCTGCCTGCGGCTTCGGTGGAGCTTTCTGCAGCGAAGCGACTATCGCTTGCGGCGACCGGCGACTTCTTCTTGGCTGACCTTCTCGCTCTCGTCTGCCTTCGGGTTCACGAACCGCTTCAGTTCCTTCTCCATCTGTTCAGCGGTGGGCAGGGCGGCCGGTGGATTGCTCGTCTCAGCAACGGTCGGTGCGTGCCACGAGTAGTTGCCCTTCTCGCACAGGCGGCTGCCGATCGTCACGACGCGAGCACCGTGGTCGGCGGTAGGCAAGAACGGGTACAGCTTGCCCGCTTCACCACGAGCCGTCTTGGTGCCAGCGAAATACTCGACGAAGCGAGCGATCACCGGGATCCAGAACAGGAAACTGATGCCATACATGCAGCCGGAGTCCGGTTGCTCCGAGCGTGCCATGATGTCCTTGAACGTGTCGCTGTTCGGGTCGTAGTTGGTGACGATGTCGTCCTTGTCGCTCATGTCGAGCGCCTTTAGACGACGTGCCAACGGGATCACGTCGACCTTGTCGCCGAGGACGGTGATCTTGTCGTCACCTTCAGGGATGCCGTACTCGCCGGGGCCGATCAAGCGTTGGTTGATCGCCTTGCCTTTCGTGTAGAGCTGCAACCGACCGAGGAAGTTGCCGCTGCGTGCCATGTCATTGAAGGCCGCATCATCGGCGACAACGGCGCTCGGAAGACTGACCTGCGGTACGGAAAGTTCGTTACTCATCTGGAAACCAAAACCTCAAAGATGCGGAAATGTTGAAACTCGGTTAGGTGTGCTTGCGTCAGAGCTCAGATTGCGTGCTTGGGGTGGCCGGCCGGTCACATGATTAGGTCCTCATTGCGGTGGTTCCTTTGCTTTGTAGGTGCTCATGGCTGACACTCAGTAACCACCGCTCAATCCTTGAAGTGGCCTAGCTTTCTTCCAGTTTTGAAAAGGAATTCTGGACATTGCGCGCCCGGCGAGCTTCCAATGAACGAGGGTCGAGATTAAGGACCCACTGCAGCGCGAGGCGGAATGCGTCGAGCGTTGTCTTGGGCCGCTCACGCGTGAGAAGCAGTGCTGCTTGGCGTCTAGTCTTCAGCTCTGCTTTGACTTCTTTGATAGATCGCATGTAGGCGATTGGGTCTGCACTTATCGCGGCCAGACGTTCTTCTTCAATGCGTTGCTTGTTGTCGACCATCAGCTGCTTGACGATCTCGCCGACGAGCGTCCTGAACTCGTCTCTCTCCATCGCGATCGCTTGCGGGAGGTGACGGATCTGCATATGCCGAGGCAGCTTGGCTAGCTGATACGCATTCATCAGCGAGACCTCACCCCGGTCGACCATCGGCTGGATCTTTTCATCCAGATCCAGCAGGCTCAGCTGTTGCTTTACCCAGAACGCAGACTTGGACACGAGGCGTGCCATCCGCGGAATCGTGATGCCTGGGTACGCCTGCTGCACCCGCAGCAAGTGCTTCGCGTACTCGATCGTGGTCGTGTCGACGAAAATGGAGTTAGTCTGGATCTGCAGAGCCAACACCTCTTCGTCTGTCAGGTCCTTGACGATCGCTGGTACATCGGGCAGCCCTGCGTCTCGGGTGGCTGTGAGCCGATACGCCCCGTCGACCAGCTGATACCCGCCGCCCTTGCGCGGGCGCACTAGAACGCTGTTGAGGATGCCGTGCTCCTTCACCGACCTCAGTAGTTCGGCGTACTTCGGCGAGTCCGTGCGGATATCGCGAAGCAAAAACGTCGGCATAGCGATAAGGTCTAACGGAATGTTCACACGGTGGTACTCCATGAAGTAACCACCGCTCGACACCGGAAGTAGCCTAGAAATTTTCGAAGAATCCGCGAGTTTTCGAGTGGTCGAATTATCGGCCGCTTACTTGCGCCCACGGCTACCGCAGTAACGACTCAATCCGTCTTTTTAAGATCAAAGTCTCCGACAACTAAGAAATTACTAACCGACATATAGGAGTAAGTCAGAGACGACTAATTCCACTCCGGAGCGAGTGATCGAGTTATCGATTTCTAGCCACAACTAGAAAACTTCTAGGCCACTTATCGTGGTGGCCGGTGGTTACTTGGTGGACGCATTTCGCACCAATGAACCACGAGGTAACCCATGCTTCTAGCTTCACGTTCCATCGAGCTGTGGCTTCGATCACAGATCCGCGAGGGGAACAAGGGGCTGCTTGAGCGAATCATCGCAGGCGGCACTGATCTCGAACTGCAGGTGAATGTCTCGCCGCGCGGCGGGCAGCCTGTTCACGGCAAGGCCAACACGTATACCAACGGCAGCGTCGAGTGGTTCTCGTTCCGCATTCCGAAGGGCGCAGCGACCGAGCCCCACTGGAAAGACTTCCCGCTCCGTTACAACCTCAACGAGCATGTCGACGCGATCGGCTGCACTGGTTGGAACTGGCGGCGTAAGGTCAGCAAGTGGGTCGGCTTTGACTTCGACTCAATCGTGGGCCACGCCGCTGGCGTCGGTATTACGGATGACCAGCTTCGCACGATCCGTGATGCCGTGAGCAACCTGCCATTTGTCGAGGTCCGCAAGTCGACCGGCGGCCTTGGGCTGCACCTCTATGTGTTGCTCGATGACATCCCTTGCAAGAACCACACAGAACACGCAGCGATCGGCCGATGCGTGCTCGCGAAAATTAGCGAGCAAGTGAACATGGACCTGCTCACGCACGTCGATGCGTGCGGCGGGAACATGTGGATCGCTTCTCGCCGAGCCACCGAAGAGAACGACGGATTCGGGTTGATCAAACCTTCGGAGACGACGTTCAAAGAGTTGCCGGCCAACTGGAAGGACCACGTCGCGGTTGTCAGCCGCTCGCGTCCCCGCGTGTCGATCAGCGGCGTGCGGCAGAGCGAAGAAGACATGTTCGTCGCTCTGACCAGCAGCAACCGCCGGGTGCCGCTCGATGAGATGCACCTGAAGATCCGCGATGCCTTGGCTGCGAAGGGTTGTGCGGTTTGGGTGCAGGATCACTACCTGCTGCAAACGCACACGAAGCTGCTCGCCCAGTTGCATGAGGAGCTGGAACTGAACGGCGTCTTCGAGACCAACAGCCCGGGTAAGAATCTCAGCGAGCCGAACTGCTTCGGTTTCCCGCTGGAGAACGGCTGCTGGAAGTTCTACCGCTTCGGCCAAGGAACCGTCGAGCACAGGACTTGGACCCAAGACGGGAAGAGTTGGACCACTTGCTTCTACAATCGCGGCGCGACTCTGGAGGCGGCAGCGGCTAAGACCGGGGGAAAGTTATTAGCCAACAACGGATACGAGTACAAGACGCTGAAACAAGCAGTCGACGCCATCAACCTGTTGAATGGTGGTTCGATCACGATTGGCGCAGATGATCAAGAACTGCTTACGCGTAAGGCTACGCTGAATCGCACGAAAGACGGTCAGCTTCGTATCGACGTTGCGCGGACGAAGGATGACGGCGAGGACTTGGAAAACTGGACCAGCCAGAAGAAAGGCCACTGGTCGCAGATCATCCCTATCAACGCCGAGACATCCGACAAAAAGATCCTCGACTACGACAACATCATCCGCTGCTTGGAGACTCCGTCGAACCGCGCAGCCGGCTGGGCTGTCGTCAAGCCGAATGGACAGTGGACGCACAAGGGGGCCAGCAGCATCAAGACAGTGTTGCAGGCCAAGGGACACGAAAAGCCAGAGGCTGAGTGTCTCATGGGTGCCGCTGAGATGAGCCCCTGGCGGCTGGTTTCCATCCCATTCGCCCCTGAGTATCCAGGCGACCGGCAATGGAACCTCAACGCTCCGCAGCTCCGGTACAAGCCGGCTGCTCCCGATGACGACGACCACAACTCGCCACATCCGCACTGGGACCTCATCCTCGATCACGTCGGATCGTCGCTGAATGATTCGCTGGAGACTGAGGCGTGGGCCCAGGATGCCGGCGTCGTGACCGGAGCTGCTTACCTGAAGTGCTGGATGGCCAGTTTGATTCGCGATCCGTTCGGGCCGCTGCCTTACCTGTTTCTATTCGGGCCGGAGAACTCCGGCAAGTCAATCTTGCACGAAGCGTTCTCGTTGCTCGTCACCGGCGGTGTCGTCAAGGCTGACCGCTCACTGACAAGTATGAACGAATTCAACGGCGAGCTCGAAGGCTGTGTCCTGGCGGTAGTTGAAGAAAAGAATATCGCCGCCACACCGGGCGCCCACAACCGCATCAAGGATCTGGTGACCAGTCCGACGATCTCGATTCGACGCATGCGTAGCG
>JBQCEI010000649.1:0-3505 GCA_051960375.1 Aureliella sp.
GTGGACAAGCCGAACAACAAGGCGAGCGAGAACCGCGTCATTCCTTGGGAAGCCGCGCTGCCGATGGTGACCTTCGGCGAAGATGAAGCCGGCGAAGTGTATTTCTCTTCGACCAACGGCGGTCGCATTTACACGTTCAAGGGCAAGTAGGCCGCCAGGCTCTGCAGAAAACCGTTTTAACCGCGGAGGACGCGGAGATCGCGGAGTAAAACCGCGACCTCTCTGCGTCCTCTGCGTTTAGATCTCTTGCGTTTCTTACTGGCTCATCGCTACGGTTTGAAACGTGCGCGATTCGGTGCAGGGTTGGTGCGAGTGGACGATGCGGATTTCCATTTGCACCGACCACTTGCCCTCGGCGTCGCCTTGAACGAGCCAGTGAGGCATGACGCATACCGACTGGTGGACCAGTTCGAAGCCCGCTTCGCTTTGGCTGACCGTTTCGATCGGGAAGGTCCAGAAGTTGGCTGGGCGGTTCAGCGACATGAACACGTCCAAGCCTTGCCACTGGTCGATCAATCCCAAGTGCCGTTCGTTGCTGAGATTCAAACGCGTTCCCAGTTGACCGAGCCGCTGGCCGTTGGCGTCGTAGAAGAACCGGTCGTCGGCTCCTGAGGGCATGCCGGCGAAATTCCATTCGAGCGCCAAGTGCATTTGACGATCGCGCGGCAGTCCCTCGAGCAAGTAGGCGACGAACAAACGCGGGTCGCCTTCTTCCATCGTGAGTGCCTTCGTGAGCTTGATCGGAATGCCCCAAGCATTTCCTTCGCGCGTCATCTGCAACTGAATCTTGCCGGCCCCGCGACGCAGCTTGGCTTCGAACGGCATGGCCACGAAATCGCCGCGCTCTTGAGCCAGGCCGTCTGCCACGCGATCGGCTGCGATGTCGTTATCGTAGAAGTGCTCCAGGAAGCTCTTGCGCGGGAAGTGGTCGTACTGCAGCCGCTTGTCGAGCCCTTCTTGCTTGAAGACGATGCGATCGTGGATGCTCGCCACCGTGGTGTCGGCGCCCTGCGTGCCGCGGAGCACTTTGCGGTGGTAGCTTTCGGGGCGCCGCTGCAGTGTCGCCAACAAGTTGTGCGACACGTCGCGAATATCGAGCTCGTACAGCATGCCGCCTTGAGCCGGTGCGACCCAAGCGATCATTTGATCGTTCGCTAGCCGCACTTCCGGGCGCAGATCGAAATCATAGTCGTCGGTCGTCGCTTCGACCCAACTGCCTTCGCCGTGCTGCAGGCGATCGAGCTGCGTATCGGCTTTGATCAGTTCTTGATAGATCGCGTTGCGCAAGTGCGGCAGATAGACTCCGCCGAAAGCCCCGTGCCAGTACGCGCAGTTGCACTGGCCGCGATAGAGTTCATCTTCGACCTGGGCCAGCACTTGCGAATCGGCGCCGTGCTGCTTGGCCTGTTCGAGCCGACGGCTGACGAACATCATCCGCGAGTACATTTCATTGGCTTCGGTGTAGCGAACCTTGAAGTTCCGCCAGTTGCCGCCGCGGACGAAGCGCTGCAGATCGGCCCACCGCGGATGCTCGTGCAAGACGTGCATCACTTCTTCGTACAAATCCTGTTGCTGAACCGGCAATGCCCATTCGGTCATTTCGCGATAGCTGCAGTCGGGCAGGTAAATCTTGCCGCGCGGCGGCAAGTCCTGAACGACGTCGTGCAGCCGCGACGTCTGCAGCCAGTCGCGATTGTCGGTCAGCAGTTGGAAGAATTTGCGGAGCCAGCCGCGCTCGTACACGTGAATCTTCGTATCGGGCCACGTTCCGAATTTCTCGCCGTCGTCGCCAAAGACAAGCACGGCGTCGGGTTGTTCGTTGCCGACGTGGCGGGCGTATTCGATCGTATCTTCGGGAGGCGCGAACGGGATCAAGTAACGCAGCTTCTCGCTGCCTGGGAAGATCCGCAACAAGCTACCGTCGTCTTCGGTGACGAAGTAACCGAACAGTTCTTCCTCGTGCCAGCCGGCAGCGCGGAAGTGATAGTCGTCCAGCACCGAGTAAGCGATTCCCGCGCGAGCGATGTCGGTCGTCAGCGGGCTTTCCCAGACGCGCTCGGGCATCCACATCCCTTGCACGTCGGTGTGGAACAGTTCGTTGAGGTATCCGGTGTAGCGGCGGATCTGGCCGATGCGATCGCGGCTGGGGAGCATCGGCAGAATCGGCTCGTAGAACGGACCGCCCAGAATTTCGACGCGGCCAGCGGCCACCAGCGCGGCCACGCGCTTGACATAGTCGGGATGCTTGTCAGCCAGCCAAGTCATCAACGGTCCCGAAGTGTGCAGCGAGATGCGCAGCGCGTCGAAGCCTTCGAACACGTCGAGAAACGGCAGATAACTGTCTTGATAAGCCTGCTCGATCACTCCATCAAAGTTTCCCACCGGCTGGTGATTATGGAGCACCAAGCACAATCGCACGTTATGAGTCATAGCTTCACTGCCACTAAGTTGGGAGAAAATCGCGTTTTGTCGTTGACCCTGAGCCCGCCAGCAGAAGATGAATCCTCATCTTTATCGGCAAAAGGCGCGCCTCCGAACCACCTTTTCTAATCGTCACGCCTTCCATCGGCCGCCCCGGCCGCAGCGAGTCAGAGAAAATCGCCGAGCCCGAGCAAGCTGCACAGCCCGAGCCCGCGGCATTTCGCTTTCGACCGGAGCGATCGCGGCATCTTACACCTGTCACCGCGGTCCCGCGAGAGTTCACTCACGGCGCATTGATGCGATTCGGCACAAACGCGCACCCCGCCAAGACACAGCTTTCCCCAACAACAAAGTTTGCGTGCATTACCGCTGCAAACCTTTGCAGCTCAGGCGACCAGAGAGCTAGCATCACGATTTCGTACTCGTACTCTGCGCGCCTCCGCGCTCTCCGCGCCCTCCGCGGTAAAACCTCTTCCCCGACTACGAGTTGGAAAGCTGCATCGATCGTGGCGAGGTGGGCAACAATTGGCCTTGGAGCGGTTCTTGCAAGTGTGGTAGGATTTTTCCCCGACCCGGACCGCGTAAGCTTACGCACGAAAAATACACTGCAGGCCAGGAGGAGCCCCAGACATGCAACTGCTCAGCATGGAAGTAAACCAGTTGGGATCGGCCGACCGCACGCAGGTCGGCGCGTTGTCCCGAGGATTGAACGCAGTTTGCGGCCGCCGCGGCTCCGGCAAGAGCTCTCTGCTGCGATGGCTCCGCGGCATGATCCATCCGGCTCCCGTCCGCCACCACGACGCGGCCGCACTGGCCGAACACGCCAGCGGTCGCCTCAGCCTGCAAATCAACGGCGTCGAATATCAGCTCGAACGCTACGAACGAGCCGGCAAGACGGTCAGCAAAATCCTGCGTCCTTCGCTCTCTCCCTGGAACGCGCCGGCCCATCCTTGGAACGGTTCGGCCGCCGCTGACTCGCACCACGCGGCGCACGAAACCATCTCGCAATTGCAGCGCGACGCCTTCGATCTCTTGGCGGCCATCCCGTCGGACAGTCGCAGCGTCGAGCGCCTGTGGCAAGCGG
>JBQCEI010000650.1:0-2078 GCA_051960375.1 Aureliella sp.
CACCAAAAACAAAATATTTGACGGGGGGGGGGCTGTGGTGGGTGTTTTAATCTTATTCCCCCCCCCCCCCCCCCCTCCGCGGTAAAACTCTGTGTATGATCACGCCAAATAGGCAATTCGACCTCACCCAAGGAAACGAAGTGATGAGACACTTGGCATTTTTTGCAATTCATTTAGCGGCCGCCCTAGTGTTGTCTAGCCCGTCGCTCGCCGCTGAGCCGCTGCGCGTGGGCGTAGCAGAAGCCGATATCACGCCTCCGGAGGGCTTTCCGATCGCGGGCTACTACCACGAGCGATTGGCCGAAGGAACGATCGATCCGCTGAAGGCTAAAGCGATCGTCTTCGCTCAAGGCGACACCAGCGCGGCGGTCGTCGTCTGCGATCTCACCGCCGTATCGCGCGATCTCTGCGAAGTGGTGCGCAAACGGGCGAGCGAAAAGACCGGCATTCCCCCCGAAGCGATCGCCGTGTCCGGCACCCACTCACACACCGCACCCGACTACAGCAAGCACTTGTATCAATACCTGTCGCGGCTCAAGTCGGGCGAAGCAACGGATGCCGATGGCCCGGCGCCTTATGCTGAAAAGCTGATCGGCGGCATCGTCGAGGCGATCGTCAAGGCGCACGAGCGTTTGGAGCCCGCTAGCCTCGCGTCGGGCTCCGCGCCGCAAGAGGTTCCCGTCTCCTTTAATCGCCGATTCGTGATGAAGGACGGCAGCACGCAAACTTGGCGCAGTCTGTCGGACCCCAACGTCGTTCGCGCCGCCGGCCCGATCGATTCTGAAGTGGGCGTCGTCGTTATCAAGTCCGACTCGGGCAAGCTGCAAGGCGTCTTTTCGAACTTTGCTTTGCATCTGGATACCGTCGGCGGCATGCGGTGGAGCGCCGACTATCCCTACTTCATTGAACAAGGGCTGCGCGATCGCTACGGCAAAGAGGTCGTATCGATCTTCGGCACTGGTTGCTGCGGCGACATCAACCATGTCGATCCCACCAAGAAGGAACGCAACAAGACTGAATACATCGGCCGTGCGATCGCAACTACGGTGGAATCAGCGATCCCGGCGACGACCAACCTCAAACGCAACGACCTGCAAGTTCGCTCGACCGTCGTCGAGCTGCCGCTGAAGGACGTGTCGGATGAACAGCTCAAGCGCTCAAGAGAACTGCTAAAGGTGATCCGCAACGGCGGCAAGGTGGAATTCCTCGACCAGGTCGCCGCTTACAAGACGCTGATGCTCTCACAGTTCCGCGATTCGACGCGGCAAGCACATCCCGACCAGGAGATCAGCTGGGGTCTGACGAATACGTGGGCTGGCGTTGGCGATGCGTTGCCGGTCGATGTGCAGACGATCACGATCGGCGATGAGCTCGCGCTGGTCTTTTTGCCTGGCGAGATTTTCGTCGATCTCGGTTTGGCGATCAAACGCGCTTCGCCTTACCGAAGCACGTTCGTGGTCGAGCTGAGCAATGGTGTCGAAACCGGCTATGTGCCGACGCGCGCGGCTTGCGCCGGAGGCGGTTATGAAGTGACCAATACGACGCTCAAACCTGGCGGCGGCGAGATGCTGGTCGAAGCGGCGATCGGGTTGCTGCGCGAGTCGGCCAGCTCGCGATAGTTTTTTTAACCACCAAGACACAAAGGCACGAAGAAGAGAACTAAAGCGCCTGACGCAGGTCGCTGATCAGTTCTTCGCGCATCGCGTTGCGCTGCGCTTTTTCCGGAGCGCGGAGGATGGCGGCGGGGTGCCAGGTGGCGAGCGTGCGCTGGCAGAGTTCGGTAGCGAAGATTTCGCCGCGGCTGTGTGTGATGCGAAAGTCGCGGCCGAGGATCGCTTGAGCGGGCGTGGCTCCCAGGCACACCAGCGCCTTGGGCTTGATCACGGCCAGCTCCGCTTCGAGCCATGGTCGGCAAGCGCGGATCTCGCGCGCGTTGGGCTTCTTGTGCAGCCGCCGCTTGCCGCTCATCGTGAACTTGAAGTGCTTCACTGCGTTGGTGATGTAGACCTCGTCGCGGTCGATGCCCGCTTCCTGCAAGGCTTCATCTAAAAGTATTCCTGCTGGACCGACAAAAGGCC
>JBQCEI010000651.1:0-2602 GCA_051960375.1 Aureliella sp.
GGTGGCTGGGGGGGGGGGTGTGTATTGTTATTTCTTATTTTTTGTGTTTTTTCTTTTGCCCCATTCTTCTGGGTCCTCGCCCTCCCCACACCGCGGCTGGCTAATGCCCCTGGCAATGTCCTCGTCGCAATTGATATCACACGCGGATGAAAATGCGATTGCGCATCATCCAAAAGCACACGAGCCAGAAGACCATTCCGACCGAGATATCGCTGAGCATCGGCGCGTAATCTCCGAAGGAGTCGAAGATCGACTGGCCGAAGTGCACCTTCAGCTGCCCGGCGGTCCAGCCGCGCAGGAGCTGGCCCATCATGTAGATGGCGATCGAGTTCATGCCGACGACGACCAAGAAGAAACTCCAGCGCCGCCAGCCGAGCACGTCGATGATGCCGTAGAGCGTCGCCAGGATCAAGCAGCACCAACCGGCCGAGAACAAAGCCCACGACGGCGTCCAAATGCGCTTGACGATCGGACAGCCCAGTTGCTGCCAGACGAGCCCCGCCATCAGCCCCGCGCCCCCCATCGCGACCAGCGTGAGCACTTTCCGCGAGCCCGACCAATCGCGCCGCAGCAGCTCGCCGCAGATCAAGCCGATCAGCATCGTCGCTAGCGAGGGAATGAAGTTGATCGTCTGATAGCCGCCGGCATTGAACTCGAACGGGGCAGGGCGGGGGAACGCGTTGAGCAGGACCAGGTCGGTCGCGTGGCCGACGTTGGCATTCTTGTGCCAAGCCGGATCGATTCCCGCCAAATGCTGCTGAGCCCACTCGGCCGAGACGCCGACCGCTTCATTGCCGCTATTCAGATCGATGCCGCTAGTTGGATAGAGCGAATAGGCCAGGCAAGTCGCCACCAGCAGGGCTGCAGCCACAGCGGCTTGGAGGGCGACGGGCCTGCGCCACATCAGAAACAGAAACGGATACGCCAGCCCGATTTGCGAGAGCACGTTCATGAACGTCCAGTTCGTCATGCTCGAACTGGTCGAGCTGAGAAAGACGCCCAGCATGACGAGGACCAGCGAGCGCCACAGCGCGTGGCCCAGCATCTGCGCCTGCGAATCGCCGCGTGCCTGGCGTTTGACATACGAGTAGGCCATCGAGACGCCGACCATGAACATGAACGACGGCTGGATCATGTCCCAGAACGCGCAGCCTTGCCATTCGACGTGCGAAAACTGGTAGCGCACGTTCTGCCAGAAGGTCGAATCGGGATTGGTTTCTAGCTTCGCGGCCGCAGTTTTCGCCAGGCCGAAGCCGTTGAACGCCAGGGCGATCATGATGAGGCCACGGTAGGCATCCAACGACAACAATCGCGACTGGCCCGCCACTTGTCCCGAGTTGACGGCCGGCGCGTTGGCAGTGCTCATGATTTCTCCGATCGAGTGTGTACCGGTCTGGCCGACATCACCTGCGGCCATCAGCTTAGCATTTTACCGCGGAGAACGCGGAGAGCGCGGAGAAGAAGAAACATAGCGGTGAAGTGTGCTACGATGTGCATCGCCATTAGCTCGGTAGATGCACCGCTCGAGGAACTGATTGATGCCCCGCGTTTTAGTCACGCCGATCGAGCTGGTCAGGCGTCATGGGCCGTGCCACGCAACGCTCGAAGCAGCCGGCTTTGAAATCGTGTATCCACCGGTCGGCGTCAGCCTCTACGACGAAGAACGTTTGAGCGACCACTTGCATGGGGTCGATGCGATGTTGGCCGGGATGGAGCCGCTGAGCCAGCGCGTGCTCGAGGCGAGCCAGCTCAGAGCCATCGCTCGCTTCGGCGTCGGCTACGATGCGATCGACGTGCGGGCGGCCACCGAACGCAACATCGCCGTGACGATCACGCCGGGAGCCAACCAGGTTTCCGTCGCCGAGCACACGATGGCGCTGATCCTCGGCGTGCTCCGCGGCTTTCCTGCCCGCGACCGCTCGGTGCGCGAAGGGACTTGGGTTCGCCCACCGCTGGAACGGCTGCAAGGCAAGACGTTGGGCCTGTTGGGGCTGGGGCGGATCGGCAAGGAGGTCGTGCCGCGGGCACAAGCCTTTGGCGTCAAAGTGATCGCATACGATCCGCATCCCGATCCGGTGTTCCCGCGCAGCCGAAACGTGGAACTGGTCGGCTTCGATCAACTGCTGGCCCGCTCGGACATCGTCAGTTTGCACCTACCGTGTACGCCGGCGACAGCGAACATCATCGACCGTGCGACATTGGCTAAGATGCGTCCCGGTTCGATTCTGATCAACACGGCTCGCGGCGGACTGGTCGATGAAGAGGCGCTGGCCGATGCGCTCGAGAGCGGGCACTTGTGGGGCGCAGGGCTCGACGCGTTCGCCACCGAGCCGCCGCTGCGCGGCAACCGCTTGCTGCACTTGCCCAACGTGCTGCTGACGCCGCACACGGCGGGTCTGGATCATGAATCGGTCGCGGCCATGGGGCAACTGGCTGCCGAGTGCTTAGCAGCCTTGCACGCTGGGCGGCCGGTGCCCGATGGGTGTTTGGTCAACACCGCGCTTGAGCAGGCTTGGAACTGGAAGGTCACGCATTAGTTTTTTTACCGCGGAGATCGCGGAGTTGTATAACCCGATGCGTAAGCGAGGGACGAACCGACCAC
>JBQCEI010000652.1:0-2528 GCA_051960375.1 Aureliella sp.
TCGGATCGAGCCACTGGCCGAGCTGTTTCACCCCCGTCGCTCGGTACTCGGGCAAACGACACAGCAATCGCGCGGCGGCCAATCGCTCTTCGGGCGCGGCTTGTTCGTCGCGAGCAACCGCAGCCATCGTTTCGAACGCTTTGTCGAGCTGGCCGATGAGCGGCGCGAGTTTGTTGTCGCGGTTCTGCCCAGCGAGCTCCTCGAGGCTTGCCCCGACGCGCTGCAGCGTCAACAAAAAGTCGTCCAAGCGATTCGCGCGTTCTGCGGCCGGAGCGGCAAGGGCTTGCGACAAGAGCACCGCCAGGGCGTCGAGGTCTTTGCGGCCGACCGATTGGCGCACCAGCGGCTCGCGAAAAGCGGCTTGCACTTCCGAGTCGCTCCGAGCAATTCCCTCGGCGAAAACGCTGGCATGCGCGAGCGAGGAACTCATGATCGCCGCCTGCATGAACGCGTCTCGATGAAAGCGCTGAGCGAGTTCGACGAGAGCCTGGCCGGCTTCTGGGCGGGGCCACTCGCCGATCGATAGCGCCAGCTGCAAACAAACCTTTGCATCGAGATCGCTCGTCCGTTGAAGAGCAGCCGCGATGACGTCCGCTTCCTGACGCTCTTCTGCCAAGCGAACCGCGTTTTCGCGCACCCGCGGATGCGAGTCACGCAGCGCAGCGATGAGCAGCTGCGATGAAAGACCATCGAGGCCTTCGAGGGTCCACAGCGCTTGAACGCGCGTCTCGGGACGCTGGCTCGTACGAAGCAGTTTTTCGACCAGCGGCACCGCGGCGGCGTCTCGGCGCCACACGAGCAGTTGCTGCGCCTTGTCGCGCAGCCAGTCGTTTGAAGAATCGAGCCCCGCGACCAAGGCCGGCGTGTCGGCATTGGCCGGCAGCCAGTCTTGCGCGGGAGAATCGTCGGCAGGAACGATGCGATAGATGCGGCCGCGATCCTCGCCCAAGCGGTAATGCGGCAGGAGCTCCGCCTTGCCTTCGGGCGGCAGCCAATCGGGATGCTCAATCATGTAGCGATACATGTCGGCGATCCACAGTCCGCCATCGGGCCCCGTGCGGACCATCACTGGCCGGCACCAGCGATCCTCGCTCGCGAAGAAATCGAAACGCCCCTCACCGACCGGCCGCTCCGAGCGATAGCTGACTCCGTCGTCCTTGACGATGTTGTGCTGGACCAGATTGTGAAACGGTTCGCAGGTGAAGGCATGCATCTTCGCGCCCGCGGCGAACAACCGTGCGTCGCCGTAGATCATGCCGCTGCAAGCGGAAGTAAAATGCCCGGCTTCCTGAAAATTATGAAAACGCTTTTCAGGCGGACTGGCCGGATGCACTTCGGTAATGCCCGGCGGCACGACTTGCTGCACGGGCTTGGGCGATGGGACGTAGGGATTGCGAGCCAGATAGCGATCGGCGATGACGTAGTGCCATAACGGATGAGCGTTCTGCACACCGAACCAATGTCCCCACGGATCGCGGTTGCGGCCGAACTGCGAAGGGCCCGATTCGAGTTCGACCGCGCCCGTGTCGGGCTGGAAGCGAAAATCGCGGCTGCCGATCTCGTACGTCTTGCCGCTGCGCAGCGATGTGACTTTCGTCTGCGTGCCGTAGTTTGCGTGATGGCCGCCGCTGGCACAGTAAACCCAATTGTCGAGCCCCCATCGCAACCCGTTCAAGCGCAGTTGTTGGTTGCCTTCTTGAAAACCCGTGAGCAACACCTCTTGTTGGTCCGCAACACCATCGCCATCGGTATCGCGCAGGAAGAGTATTTCCGGCGCTGCGGTCACCAGCACGCCGTCGCGCCAAGTCAGGATTCCGTTAGGAAAATTCAACCCGTCGGCAAAGAGATGACTCTGCTCGTAGCGGCCGTCGCGATCGTGATCTTCGAGCACGCGTATGCGTCCGCCGGGCTTGCCTTTGCCATCGAGCCCCAGCGGATAATCGGCCATCTCGACCACCCACAGCCGGCCAGCCCAATCCCAGTCGAAGGCGACCGGATCGAGCACTTGGGGTTCGGCGGCGACCAGCTCGACGCGAAAATCTTTTGGCACGTGGATTTTCGAAAGCGAGCGTTCGGATGACAAAGGCTCGCTGGCCGGCCGCGGCGCAGTAGCAGCAGTCGCTTCGGGGGTTCCCACGGGCTGGCCCGAGGCCGCGTGCAACTGTTTCGCTTCTGAGTCGCTGAGTGCCCGATCGAATAAAGCGAAGTAGGCCACATGCCCTTGCAGCGGAGCGAAGTTGTCGCTGCGGGCTCCAAGGAAAAAGTTTTTCAAGCCCGCGCTACCCGCTGGCAGCACGCTGTCGATGTCGGCGTCGATCTCCGGTTTGGTTTCACCGTTGAGAAACGCGCGCAGGTGATTCTTGGTGCGAATGACGACCGCGTGGTTCCACGTCCCGGTTGGAATCACCGTGCGGCCCGCAACGACTTGATCGCGCGCGTTGCCGTTAAAGAGCATCAACCGCCCGGTCAGATCGGCGCGATACGTGCCGCCGATCCCCAGATGATCACCCGGCGCTTTGGCGTCGCCA
>JBQCEI010000653.1:0-5582 GCA_051960375.1 Aureliella sp.
TGTTGGCAACCGGGCTGACCGTACTGGCGTTGTATAGAACGTCTTCGAACGCGGCGAACACGCCTCGGTTGTTACCGAACGGGTTGCGGAGGTCCTGCACAAAGCCACGCAGTTGGAACTGCTGGCCCACGACCAGGTTTTCTCCATCGGCCAGCGGCGTGCCATCGGCCTTGTAGATCTGCAGACGCAGATTCACATCGTCGTTGGCATTGGTCTCTTGAGTGGAGCCGACGCGGACGGTGACGGTCGCGGTGCTTTGGACGCCGCGAGCATCCTGAATCGTGTACTTGAAGGAATCGGTGCCGACAAACCCTACGTTGGGCGTGTAAAGGATGCGGTCGTCGCCCGGCGTGTTGGGCGTTCCGTTGTTGCTGATCGTGACCGAGCCGTTAGCTGGCTGGGTGACGTCTTGCAGGTGGATCACATTGGTCGAGCCCGGGCGGTCGTTGGGCAGGACGTTCAGCGGATAGTTGATCGCGCCGGCTGGGATGTTCGTCGAGAACGAATCATCGACCGCTTGCGGAAACTCGACGCTGTCGCCGACGATCTCGAGAGTCGTGCCGACATAGCGGATCTTCGCGGTCGGGACGGGGCTGCCGGGAACGTTGAACAGAATCGTGTCGGTTTCCGGGGGCGAATCAGCTGGGTCAGCCTTGAAGGTCGCAATTCCAGGCGCACGGGCGGTGAAGCGGATCGATGCCATGCGAACCGGGTCAGGCTGGCTCATCGCCGAGCTGTTGTTGAACGCACCGAAGTCATCGATGATGCCCGGGACGCTGGCGTCGCCGAGTTGGAAGTTCGTGTAGTTGTTGAAGAACTGAACGTCGAAATCGAAGCGGTTGCCCGGCTGCGAGGGTGTCGTGCTGACCAGTTGCAGGTTGTACAGCAAGTCGAGATACGCGGCGTACACGCCCGGAGCGTCGACGAAGATCGGCGGATTCTTATCGTTTCGCAGGTCGTCGACGTAGACGTCGACGCGGAAGTCCTGACCCTGGGGTACGGCGGTGATCGGATTGCCGTTCAGGTCGGTGGCGACCAGGCGAATCAGCACTTCGTCATCTGTTTGATCGCCCGGCTGGGTGTGCAGCGTGACGGTGGCGGTCGACGTCTTGCCCGAGGCATCGGAAACGGTGTAGGTGAACTGCTCGGTGCCACCGACATCGCGAGCCGGAGTGTATCGCAGCGACTGACCGCCGGTGGCGATGGTGATCTGTCCGCCCAGGTTCGGCTGAGTCACCGAGATAATGCTCAGCGCACCGGCCTGGCCTTCGATATCGTTGGCCAAGACGTTCAGCGGATAGCTGATGGCATTGGTCGGCACATCGAAGCTATCGTCGATCGCCATCGGGTTTTGGAAGAACAGATTGACGTCGACCAGGACGCTGGCGGTGGAAGTCTCGCCAGTGGACGTCTGAACGGTGTAAGTAAACGTGTCCTTGCCGACAAAGCCGCTGGGCGGCGTGTACAGGATCTTGTTGTCGGAGGTGATCTGCAGGATAGCGCCCGCGCTGCTCGCGCTGGCGCTGACGATCGTCAGTTGTTCGCCGGGCAACTTGAAGTCGTTGGCCGTCACGTCGAGCGAGTTGAGCGACGAATTGCGCGAAACCTGGAACGTGTCGTTGTTGGCGATGTTCGGAGTGTCGACAATCGTGAACTTGTAGTCTTCCACTTCGCCCGATTCGGCGATGCCGGTCGGTCCGAGGTCGCGGGTGTAAGACAGACGCACGCGAGCGTACGTATCACCCAGCTTCGCACCGCCCAGAGCCGGGAAGGTTACGGTCGTCGTGCCATTGAAGCCGCTGGGGACCACCGCGTTGGTGACGATTTTCTCGCCCGAGTCGGTGAAGTCGCCGTCGCCGTTGAGGTCGATCCAGGCTTGAATGTACGCCGGAGCGCTGGTGATGTTGGTCGCCGTGACGTTGAACACGTTGGTGGCAGTGCGCGAAATCGGGCGAGCCAGCGTGATCGCGTCTTCGTCGTCGGTTACGTTGCCGTTGAAGTCGAGCGGTCCGTTCCGGTCGTCGCCCAAAGCGTCGGCCGAGGGTTGTCCATCCGACTCAGCGTCCCAGTTCTGACCGAGGTACAGGCCCGGAACTTGTCCGTGGGCCGCACCGTTGCTGCTCAGCAGCGTGCCGTAGCTGTTCGGCGCGTCGCCCATGTCGACGTAGAAGCGGTTGCCGAAGTTCAGCCCGGCGAGGGTCGCGGCATCGACCGCTGAATTGCCGGTGACGGTGACGATGTGTTGGTTGTTCTTCAGCGGACCAGGATAGGTCTGAACGTAGCCAGGCGCGAGGGCTTCACGCACAGCGTAGGTGCCCGGGCCGGGGAAACGCAGCGTGTAGCGGCCGTTGGAATCGGTCGTGGTCGAAGGCTCGCCCAGATCGATTCTCTCGTCGCGGTCCAGGTCGATATAGATCCAGACTCCCTGCATGCGCGGCTCGCCGGCATCGACCAAGCCGTTGCCGTTGAGGTCGTTCCACTTGAATCCGGTAATTGTCTGGTCGATGCGCTCGTTGCCGAAGTTCAAACCGCCGATCGACGAGCCGACGACGACCGATACGCTGTACGACTTGGACACTGGGGCGGACTGGTTGAAGCCTGGCTGAACCTCTTCGCGGATCGTGTAGTTGCCCGGGTTGAGCGACATCCGGAACGTGCCGTCGCTGGAGGTGGTCGCGATCGGTTCGCTGCTCTGCAGCACGCCGTCGTTGTTCAAGTCGGCATACACGCGCCAGCCCCCCAGGCCGGGTTCGCCGCCATCGCGGACGCGATTGACGTTGGTATCCTGGTAGACCGTTCCGCTGACATTGCCGCCGATGGTTCCGGTCGCCATGCCGAAGGCGAGCGTCGCCGCGGAGTTTTGCTCGCCGATCATGATGAACGACCCAGCGATCGTCGGATCGTAGGTGTCGGTTCCGAACTCGACATCGACGTCGTCATCGGTGCCGTAAATGCCGTCCGGTCCTACGCCCATCAAGTTGGCCGGAACTCCACCGGTGTCCATGATCTGCGGTTTATTGTTGGTGGGGACCGTGTGCCAGGCGCCCAGGAAGTGGCCCGCTTCGTGTGCGGCGACGCGGCCAATCGCCTCGGCGATGAAATCGGCTTGCGTGACCTTCGGGCCGTAGGGAACGGTACCGAAGCCCGCAGGCGTCGTAATGTTGTCCAGCAGGATGACCGCCGAGTCGGTCGTGCTAAAGTTGCCGACGTCGATCGCTTCAGCGATGCCGATCGTGTTGATGCCCAGCTCCAGTGAGGTGCCGCCGATAATCAAGCGACTGACGTTGGGATCACCGAAGCTGTCCGGGTTATCGCGGCTGTTGAGAATCTCGACGTCATACTGGCCGCCGATGCCGGACTGCGCGAAGTAGCCGTTGCCGCCGTTGATCAGCGAGCTGAGCCCCGTGAAGCGCTTCTTGAGCGAGATCAAGATCTTGTCGATCATCTGATTTTCGTCGGCCGGCGTCAGGTTCCAGCCCGGCAGGAAGCTCGACAAGGGAGACAACCGCTTGGTGCCCACCGAACCGTACGATTCGCCGCGGACGATCGCCCCGTTAAAGTCGACGAAAATCTTTTGCTTGGTGTTGACGGGCGTAGACTCGAGCGGCGAACGATACGTTCGCAGCGTCAGCGTGTAGGTGCTGTCGCCATCGCTGACGCGAGCATAATAGCGGCCCGTCTTCGGAACGGTGAACGCGAGATTGGTCGTCGCCAACGGGTTGCCCAGATTGCCGACGCTCATCAGCGGGCTTGACGGCGGATAGATGCCTTGCGGAATGGATTGATTGTTGGCGATCACTTCGGCCCCGGTGGCGTCCATGATCGAAACGTCGAAGCGCGTGGCACTGCCGGTGATAATCTGCGCGTCGAGGACATCGCCCGCGCGCAAATCAAAGGCGAAGTAATCTTCGTCTTGCCTGCCAAACGGCGCGGGATTGACCGGCAATGCACCGATGACGTTGATGGCCGAATCCTTGCCCGGCGCGGTGCCGAGGTTCAAAAACTGGGCATCCTGCAGGCGATTGTTGGGCTCGACCTCGGTGACCGCCGAGGTGGTGCCGGCGCCTTCAGCCGAGATCGCCCCCGTACCGTTGCCTTCACCGCTGGTGGCCGCCGCCCGGTTGGCGAACTCTTGATAGGAAATGGTCTTCGGCAGCCAAGCGGTATAAACGGCGTCCTTCGGGTAGTAAAAGCCGTCGCTCCAGGGCTGCGCGGTCATCAGTTGGCGACTTTCCAGCTGTTCCATCGCGCCGTAGCGCACTCGCCCAAGCAGCTTGCGCATGACGGCTTGGCGTGAAGTTAATGACGAGCGCTTCTGAGCCTTGCGAGACTTCACTTTTCAGTCCTCAGGATGTCGGATGGCCTGCTATGAAAGCCAAGTAGGGAAACGGAACGACGCGCAGGTGCGCGCACGGAGAGGGCCCGCATCCAGGGCGGACACTAACAATGCGCACGAGGATTGCGGCTTGGGGTAGCTAGATAAGATGCGTAGCCTGGGAAGGGCCTAGGTCGATTCTAATTCCGCTCCCCCACCTGTCAACGAAGTGCCTTGCTTCTTGTGAGTGCCTTGGGCGCTGCCGAGTTCCAGCAAAGAGGCAAATTTTAGAGGCAAAATGCCCAGAGCGTGGCGGGCATTTTAAGAAGCTGCCTCAGCCGGAGGCAAGGGACTGGCGCGCCGGCGGCTCGCCAGCAGTGCTTGCACACCAATAGACTTGCGCGCCAATAGATAGAGGCAGTACTCGATCGCGCAGTAGATTAAGGAAGCGTTCCCAGCTCGACCGGCTCGTTGATTCCAGTCGCTAGGGGCGGAAGCGGGGCCGCGGGTGGGGCAGGGCTGAACATCGGTCGCGTGGGCAGCGGATGATAACGAGGATAAGGAGATGCCTCGGCCGCAGGTTCCTGGTGACGCGGCCAGCGGGCCAGACAACTCAGCAGCGGCCTGGGGACAGGTGCGAACTCGCCCGGCATGCACGCTGCGGGCCAGTCGGGCGAGCAAGGATCTTCCCACCGCACGACCGTCGGTCCGCTTGCGATCAGCTCGCCGTCGACTGGGACGCTGCTAACAGGTCCGCTACTAATGAGCTGATCGGCGAGGGGCGGCGGTCCGGTCATCGCGCAGCCGCCGGCAAGCGAGCAGAGACTGGCTCCCAGCAGGATCGATTTTCCGAAGGCGGGCCGGGCTTGCATGGCTATCGATCGCTTCCCAAAGCTGCTCTCGCGGTTAGCATGGCCGGTGTCTCGTGGGACCGGTCAAGACTCAAATAGCATCGGACTGGAATTGCGGAGAGCTTGAGAGGGATTGGCGAAACTTTGCCAACTTTGAGGCCCGAGACTTGGAATTAATTGAGTCGTGGGCAGCAATGGTTAAAGTTTGTGCCTGCCGGCCAGGTGCGCGGCTGTGGGGGCCGGCTGTAGAATGGGCTCGGCCACTCAGGCTGCCGCCTCGAACCGTTCCGCAATGAAGCATCGCTAGATAGACAAATATGCGAACCGACACGTACGTAAACTCTGTGACCGAACCCCCAGCGCTGGAGTCCAACAGAGCGGAGTTGCCCAGTGCGGTACATCCATCGGGGCTTCGG
>JBQCEI010000654.1:0-4275 GCA_051960375.1 Aureliella sp.
GGCGATACTCGGCCAGCGATGTACCATTCGCTGCTGCACATCTTAGCCGTCGCGCATGCGCAGCGGCTCGAGCTCGCGCCGCTGGTGCACAACTTGGCGGCCGAACATCGCGGAGGCTATCGCCGAAACCAGCGGCGATTTGCGAGCCGACTGGCCTCAGGCGTTCCGCTCGTAGCCGCGCTTGAACAGACGCCCGGCGTACTGAGCGACCCGATGGTCCTGGCGATCCGCTTCGGCAGCCAATCGGGCGCGCTGGCTGCAACGTATGACCAGCTGCTTCGCTCGCGAACGCCCGAATCGATCCAGTTGCAGTCGGCCACTCGCAACGAATTGATCTATTGGTCGATGCTCGTAGTCGTCATCGGCGTGGCGATGGCGTTTCTGATGACCGTCATTGCCCCGACTTATCTCAAGATCGCACAAGTGACGGGCTTGCGTTTGCCCACATCCTTTCTGACGCTCAAGAGTCTCTCAAATCACGTCGCGGCCTATCCACTTCTGTGGACGCTCGTTGTTCTGGTCGTCGCCTGGCTGATTTGGTCGGCCGCGGCGCGCAACGCGTTTCGTCGCGCCGTTGCCCAGCCGCTGTTGGGCTCGATCGCTCAGCTGCGCATGGCTGAACTCTATCAGTTGTTGGCCATCGCGGTCGAGGCGGGCAGACCGCTGCCGGGCAGCTTGTCCACGCTCGCCAAATATCACTTCGACAATCAGCTCAGGCAGAAGCTGCTCTTCGCCCGCAACGAAGTCGAACAAGGGGCCGAACTCTGGAGCAGTCTGGCGGCCGCAGACATTTTAAGCGAGGCCGAATCGAAAGCTCTCGCGACGAGCCCCTCGGCCGGCGCCCGCGCATGGCTGCTCCGGCGGCTGGCCGCTTGGAAGCAATCGATCAGTTACCGCAGAGAAGCGGCGATTCTGGTTTTAATTCGCCCGATCGTCGTGCTTCTGTTGGCGGCCGTCGTGCTGTGGATTGCCAGCGCGTTTTTCGGCACCCTGACCAGCTTTATCCTGTCCGAGTCGGCCAGAAGCATTCGTGAGTAGAGCATCGCTATGAACCGACCTTGCCCCGACAATTCAAATTCCGTCAAGCGTCGCCGCGGCGCGACGGCAACCGAGCTCGTGGTCGCAGCCACTTTGCTCGTCAGCCTGCTGGGGGCGCTCGCGCCGCTGGCGATCGCCGCTGGCCGCATTCGACGCGATGCGCGTCACTATCAGCTGGCCCTGGAAGAACTTTCCAATCAGCTCGATCGACTCAGCAGCCTCAATGGCGACGAGCGCACAGCGGCCCTGGCCGCGCTCGCTCCGTCGGACGACCTCAGCGGCAGCCTTCCCGATGCGACGCTCAAAGGCGAGGTCGTCCGCGATGAAGACGGCACGCGGCTGGTGCTCACGCTCGATTGGAAACGTCCGCGAGCCGCCGCGCCGGTGCAGCTTGTCGGCTGGCTCGACGCCTTGCCGGCCGAGACAGCCGACGCATCGTCCGAATCATCCGAGGAGGACTCCCAATGATCGCACACCGACATCGCGGCTCGATGCTCGTCGAATTGTTGGTCTGCATGGCAGCCGGCAGCACGCTGATGATGTTGGCGATCGGCCTCGTGCATCAATCGCTGACGATCTCGCGCGAAGGGGCGCATGACGTCGATCGCATCCGTACCGTGGCGCGACTGGCATCTCAGTTTCGCCACGACGCGCATCGCGCCGCCGAGGCCAGCGCGAAGTCGGAAGCCGAACTGCGCCTGAAGCTCAGCGATGCAAGCGAGGTCGTCTACCGCGTTTCCGATCACCGGCTCACGCGCCGGCATCAACTTGCTTCGGGCCAAGTCCAAAACGAAAGTTTTGATTTCGACAGCAGCGACTCCCTCACGCTCGCAGCTCCGGCCGAGCCCGACCGCGCGGAACTGCGGATCGTTCGAGATACCGGCCTGCGCGACATTGCGCCGCGGACGGTGCTGCATGTGGTAGCTGCGGTGAACAAGCTGCCCAGGGCCGAGCAGGGGGCAGAGCAGGGCAGCCAGGAGGACCAGCCATGAAACCAACTATGCGCCGATCGCCCCGCGGAACCGTCCTAATTTGCGTACTGGCGTGCCTCATCGTTGTCACAGCGTTGATCGGCTCCACCACACAAGCGGCCCTCCGCGCCCGCAATGCCGCTCGCATTGAGAAACAGGTTCGCCAAGGCGAGCTGCTCCTCGAAGCAGGAGTTCTGCGAGCGGCTCAGCAACTGAAAAAGTCGGCCGACTACGAAGGCGAACAGTGGCGGCCCCGCCTGCTTGCTGCCCGGCAAGACTCAACGGAAACGGGCGCCCACGACGACGAGTCATCGAGCCCTGAAGCGGCCGTCGATATCCGCGTCACGCCATCGGACGATCCTTCGACGCGGAAAGTCGAAGTCATCGCCCGACTGCAATCACCCGCCGCCGGCCCAAGCGCAATCCAGCGCAGCCACCGGTTCACGTTCAAATCGTCACCAACCAGCTCGTCGGAGAAACAGTAATGTCGCTTTCCATCGATCGGTCGTCTTTGCGGCGATCAGCTTGCCCGCCGTGCCGCGCGTTCACTTTGGTTGAGCTGTTGGTGGTCATCGCCATCATCGGCATCCTGATCGGGCTGCTACTGCCGGCGGTGCAAGCAGCCCGCGAAGCGGCTCGCCGCTGCACGTGCATGAACAATCTGGCTCAGCTCGGTCTCGCGGCGCACAACCACGAGTTCAGCGCCGAGCACCTTCCCTCGGGCGTGATCAATCCCGACGGCCCGATTCGCAACGAACCGATCGGCCAGCATGTCAGCTGGACCGTGCAACTGCTTCCTTTCTTGGAACAGACGGCCGCCTATCAAATGTTCGACCAAGACGCCGGAGTCTACGCGCCGGTCAACCGAAAGGTCGCAGACTTGCGCATTCCAATTCTGTGGTGCCCCTCGCAACCCAGAGATTTGCCCGGTACTTTTGCTGATGAAAAACGCTCTCCCGCGTCCAGCTACGCCGGTTGCTACAACGACCGCGAGGCGCCGATCGACGAGGATAACAATGGCCTCTTGTTCCTCAACAGCCATATTCGCTTCAGCGAAATCTTCGATGGTTCATCGCACACGATTCTGTTCGGAGAGAAGTTGCCCGGACCGGACGATCTGGGCTGGATGTCGGGAACGCGAGCGACGCTGCGCAACACGAGCTCGCTGCGATCGTACCGCTCGACTCCCGCGGTTCCGACGGGAGCAGCCGGTGAGAAGCTCGACGTATTGACCGTCGGCGGCTTCGGCAGCTTCCACCCCGGCGGCTCGCAGTTTACCTTCGCCGACGGATCGGTGCGGTTTCTCAGCGAGCGCATCAGCAGCGACCTGTTCCGCAAGTACGGCAACCGAGCCGACGGCGAACTGCTCAGCGAAGAGGAGTAGTCTGCCGGCTATTTTTCAACGCGGAGGACGCGCCACAGCGACTTGCACACTCCTTGGTGTCTTGGTGTCTTTGTGGTTCATTCCCTGAGATCACCACAAAGACACGAAGGCACCAAGGCGTTCAGCGTGGCCGCTGCGGCGGGTGCGTCCCTCGCTGACGCGTCGGGTTACAAAAGTTCGCGACTTCCAAGAGCGCTTGCCAGCCAGTCGGCATTCCCCTATACTACACACAGACATGTAGATTTACCTGCCGAATGCGAGGTGCTGGAAGTGAACAAGTCGCGCGCAGTCTGGGTGGCGCTCTTTTGGCTGGCGATGGGCACCGTGCCGGCAGCGGCGCAGCTGGAGTTTGAAGGGCCGCCGATCGATTACGGCAAGCAGCCGTCTACCGATCGCGTCGCCCAGCTGGGCAAAGCCCTTGAAGGGGGAGCGCTGGCACTCGAGGAGGACGGCAAGTTCGGCCTGCTGCCGGCGGTGCTCAAGGCGCTCGAAATCCCCGCGGAATCGCAGACGCTGGTATTTTCCAAGACCAGTTTTCAGTTGCACAAGATCAGCCCCGGCCGACCGCGGGCTTTGTACTTCAATGACGACGTCTATGTCGGCTGGGTGCAGGGGAGCGACATCATCGAACTGGCTGCAGCCGACAAGGATCAAGGGGCGGTCTTCTATACGATCGAGCCCGACTCGCAAGGCCAACCGCGCGTCCTCCGGGATCAAGGACAATGCCTGATCTGCCATGCCTCTTCGCGAACGCAGAGCGTGCCGGGCTTTCTTGTGCGGTCGGTTTACAGCACACCGGCCGGCCGCTTCGTCACCGGCTCGCCGACCTACGTGACCGATCACAGCAGTCCGATGCAGGAACGCTGGGGAGGCTGGTATGTC
>JBQCEI010000655.1:0-5190 GCA_051960375.1 Aureliella sp.
CCTCGCCCCGCTTCGGGGAGAGGGGGCCGGGGGGTGAGGGGCCGCAGTGCAGACGTGTTCAGCCTTTGCAGAAGAACGATCGTTTGGCAGACCGCTGTGGCGGGTTCGTCCCTCGCTTACGCGTCGGGTTATAAGAAGAACCCCCGCGCTACTGGTGCGGTTCCCTCCGGGGCGATTAGCAGCGCCATGCTCGGCACGATCGCGATAACCCTCACCCTCGCTCGCCAAAGATTACATTTCACTGGCCGGTGTGCTCGCCGCCATAAGGAGCGCTCTAACCTTTTGCAGTGTGAAATTGCCTGGTTACCGACTACCTCTTTTTCGGCTCGGGCGCTCCCTCTGGGGCCGCGGGCGGCGAAACCGATTCTATGAGCAATACCGATTCGCAATTTCTCCGCAGCTCCAGCAGCGGGTTGGCTCCGTGCGCGTTGCCGACCGTCTTGAACGACGACCAGTACTGGCCGACCGAGCCCACGTCGCTCGAAGATGCCGGGCTCAGCGAAACGCTGGTCGAGTCGCTGATCTGCCAAGTCTTGCTCGCCGTCGGCACGACCAGCGGCCGCAAGATCGCTGAACGCCTCGGACTTCCGTTCGGGATTTTGGATCAGCAGCTGGGCGCCCTGCGCACCCGGCAGATCGTGGCCCACGCTCGCTCCGCGCCGCTGAACGATTTTTATTACAGCCTGACCGAGAATGGACAGAATCGAGCGATCGCCCATCGCAAATCCTTCTCGTACGTCGGTCCGGCGCCGGTGCCGCTGGCCGACTATATCGTTTCGGTCGAAGCTCAAGCTTCGCAGTTCGAACCGGTTCGACGCGATCGATTGATCAAAGCTCTTTCGGATATCACCTTCGAGCGCTCGTGGCTCGACTTCCTCGGGCCGGCAGTCAATGGCAACGGCGGCATCTTTCTTTACGGACCGCCGGGCAATGGCAAGACGACGCTGGCCAAGTGCTTGACGGCGCTGCGAGGCGAAGGGGTCTGGATTCCGCATGCGATCATCGACGACGGCGTGATCATCAAACTGTTTGATCCGGCATACCACAAACCGACCGCTCGGAAGACCGACGGCGATGCGTCGCTCTTTCAGATGCAGGACTACGATCGGCGGTGGATTCGCATCGAGCGTCCGACCGTAGTCGTCGGCGGCGAATTAACGCTCGACAATCTCGAGATTCGCCACGATGGCCGCAGCAATGTTTGCGAAGCTCCGCTGCAGATGAAGAGCAACTGCGGCAGCTTGCTGGTCGACGACTTCGGTCGGCAGCGCGTCGCTCCCGAAGAACTGCTCAATCGTTGGATCGTGCCGCTGGAAAGCCGTCACGACTACCTGACGCTGCCGACGGGCAAAAAGATCATCGTCCCCTTTGAGCAGATCGTCCTTTTTTCAACCAATCTCTTGCCGCAGGATCTGGTCGACGAAGCCTTCTTGCGGCGCGTGCCGTTCAAGATCGAAATTACCGATCCGTCGGAAGCCGAGTTCACTGAGCTATTTCGTCGCGGTTGCCAAACGCTGGGTTTGCCGTGGCGGCCCGAGGTGGTGCAGCAGCTGATTCGGGAAGCATTCCATCGCGTCGGCCGGCCGCTGCGGCGTTGTTATGCCCGCGATTTGCTGATGCAAGTTCGCGCGTACTGTGCGTACATGAATGAACCGCTCGACTTGCGGCTTGACTATCTCCAGCACGCTTGCCGCAACTACTTCGGCTCGCTGGTGTCGGCTTGCCCGGCAGCGCCGACGGCCGGTCTTGCTCAGCCGAGCAGTCGGCCAGATGCCACCGCCGCGGTGTCGGCTTCGATGCTTCAAGGTGCCGGTCCACGCTTGTAGCCCCACTTTTTTTAACGCAGAGACGCAGAGAGAAAAGCGGAGACGCTGAGAAAAAATATGTCGCATCCGAGCGTATTTCGAGCGGGTTTTGAGCCCATTCCAGGCTATGTGCTTCGGCAGCGGCTGGGAGCGGGCGGTTACGGCGAAGTCTGGTCGGCCGATGCACCGGGCGGTCTGAAGAAAGCGATCAAGCTGGTCTATGGCACGCTGGACGAACGCCGCGCCAGCACCGAGCTGCGCAGCCTCCAGCGCATTCGACAAGTTCACCATCCGCTACTGCTCTCGCTCGAGCGCATCGAGGTCATCGACGGCCAGCTCATCATCGTCTCCGAGCTGGCCGAGGGGAGCCTGATGGATGTCGTCCACGCGGCTCGCCGGCGCGAGCTGCAGGGCATCCCGCGGGACCAATTGCTCGACTTCCTCCGGGACGCGGGGGATGCGCTCGACTTCTTGTCGCAAAAACACGATCTCCAGCACTTGGACGTCAAGCCCGGCAACTTGCTGATCATGGCCGATCGCATCAAGGTTGCCGACTTCGGTTTGATCAAAGACTTGCACGATGTCAACTTGTCGGTCGTCAGCGGTTTGACGCCGACGCACGCTGCGCCCGAGCTGTTCGATGGCCGGCCCGACCGTTTGAGCGACTTGTATTCGCTGGCGATCGTTTACCAAGAGATGCTGACTGGCAAATTGCCTTTCGAAGGCAAGACGGCCGGCGAGTTGGCTCGCCAGCATCTGCATCAACCGCCCAATCTCGAACCGCTGCCGCCGGCCGACCGCCGCGTGGTGGCTCGAGCGCTGGCCAAGCATCCGCTGGACCGTTATCCGAGCTGCCGAGCCTTTGTCGAAGAGCTCCGCAGTAGCGGCGCGCACGAAAAGTACGCGGTCAAGACGCGCATCAACGAGATCGAGCCGAGCGCCACTGGCGACGCTTCACACAGTTCGCTGCCGTTGCAAAGCTCGACGTGCACATCGACTGCGATGCTCGGTGGCGTGGAGATCATGTCGCCGCTGCCGACGACCGATTCGGCCGACGGCTGGCATGCGCCGCTGTGCATGTTCATCGGAGTTGGAGGTATGGGCTGCCAGACGCTGACCAGCCTGCGAGCCCTGTTGGATCAGAAGGGCGACGCTCGCCGACCAATCGACATGCACCAGTGGCTGGCGATCGATACCGATTTTGATCTGTTGGCGGAAGTGTCGAGTTCGCATCATCGCGGACACATCGAATATCACGATACGTGCCACTTAAAACTTTTCCGGCCGCAAGAGTATCGCGAGCGCAGCGACGATCGTTTCGCAGCGATCTCGCGACGCTGGCTGTATAACATCCCGCGTTCGCTCAAGACCGAAGGAGTGCGGCCACTGGGGATGCTGGCCCTGGTCGATCATTGGGAACGGGTCGAGCAGCGCATCTACGATCAGCTCAAGGCCCTGCTGGCTGCTCGCGAGCACTGGGAAGGAAGCCACGGCCAACCGCTGCGGATTTACATATGCGGCTCATTGCACGGCGGCACTGGCGGCGCTGTGAGCGCCGACATCGCGCACATGGTGCGCAGCGCCTTGGCGCAGCTCGACTGCAGCGATTACTTCTTGATGGGCACCATGTCGATTGCCACGACGATGGGCGCCGGAGGCCGATTGCCTGCGGCTGCGGCGCTGGCAGCTTTGTGCGAACTCGATGCCCAAATGCAGGGAACCCATTTCATTCCGACCGTCGGTCGCGCTGCGTCGCTCAAGGCAAGCGCCAGCGCCAAGCCATTTGACTGGGTCACGCTGGTCGATGGCGGCCTGCATGGTTCCGCCGAGGCCGCTTCGTCGACCATTGACGCACTGGCCGAAGCATTGTGGGTCGACAGCCATACTCTGATCGGCACCACGCTCGATCAAGCACGCCACGAACGAGGCGCACGTTATGCGCGGCAACACCGCCCTTGGCTCCGTGCATCGCGCAGCTCGTTGGTGCAGCTCGGGCAGAGTCTTGAACCGTTGCAACTGGCTCGTTTGTGCTGCGCTCAAGCGATTCAGCGATGGCATAGCTGTATCGCCGGCAGTGCGGTCGCGCACGCTGTGAACACCTCCTCAGCTCAATCGGTCGGCTGGTCCGCGGCGGAGACTGCTTCGGTCGTCGAACATCTGTCGCGCGAATGTCTGCGCGTGATGGGACTGACCAACGACCGCGATCCGCAAGCCACGGCGTCCGCTCCTGCCACGAACCCCTGGCGCAATCGCGCTTCGCAAAATCTGGAATCGGTTCGAGCGCAACTGGACCGCGACCTTCACACGTTTCACCAGTGGTTCACCGGCCACATGCGTCCGTCGTACGCCTCATGGAAGATCCTGCAGCGGACCGTTCTGCGGGCGGTCGAGCGCATGATCGAGCTAGCCAGCAGCGATGCCCTCATGCAAGCTCTGGCCACCGACGATGCGGCCGATTCGGAACCGATGGCCGCCGGCGATTTGGCCAACTGCCGCAAGTACCTTCAATTGCTGTCCAGCAAGTGCTTGCAGCGACTGCAACTGGCTCAGCCGCCCATCGAACATTTAGGAAAATCGCTCGGCGTATGGCTCAGTCGCTTGCAGACCGAGGAGAAGATGCAGGTGGGCTTGAGCGATTGGGCCGCCGCGGAAGGGAATATTCCGATCGGCTGGCGACACATGCTGCAGCGAGTAAGCGGCGTGCTCGATGCCTCGCTCCATCGGTACATCACCGATCGCTGTCTGAGTAGCTCCGCGGGCGAGCCGTCGAGCGCAGGAGTTCAACGATTGGCCAGCGAACAAATGCCAAGTGAAGAGTTGGTAAGTTCGGAATTGGGTAGCTCAGAATCGGCGGAGGGAACGCTGTGCCTGGAGCACCTGCTGCGGTTGTCGACCGATTTGATCCAGCGCTTGATGCGCGACGCCGGCATCGAAACGCCCGAACAGCCGCAGACCGGCTCGGGCAGCCCGATGCGGAGCGTCGTCTTGCAAGAGATCGAGGACCTCGTTCCGTCGGCTGCCCAGCGCGGCGGCCGGCTGTATCGACTGCTGGCGGTCACGCCGTCGCAGCTCAGCCAGATCGGCCAGCGACTCAAGCAACTCGATATGAACGAGTCGTGCACGATCGTGCCGGCGCGATTTGGCGAGGTGCCGGTGGCTGTTTGCGATGCCGGCGAACTGAATCTGCCGGGGCTGATCAGCGGCTTTTGGCGGCCGTCGTCCGAGACGTTCCAACTGGCCGAACGACTGCACACGCGCAGCGACGTTGCCTGGCCTTCGATCGATACGCTGCTGGCCGGGCCGATGCTCGAAGCGGCGCTCTAGAATTTTTAACCGCGGAGGCGCGGAGAGCGCGGAGGATTTCTCCTACAATGCGCAGCCTTCA
>JBQCEI010000656.1:0-2022 GCA_051960375.1 Aureliella sp.
GGGATACTTGGCAAAGAGCTTGGGATAGCGGCGGGCTACTTCCTCCTCGTCCTCGAAGTCGTATCGCTCGCCCACCGGCTCGCGCGGCTCAATCGAGTCACTGGTGGTGCAAGGCAGGCAATTGCCAGTCATCTCGCGATACACCGTGCAGGCGACGTACTGAAAACCTTCGCTCTGCAAGTAGGGAATGTCGGGCTTGCCTTCCAGATCGGCCAGATCGTCGGGGTGGGCCAAGATGCGATAAAAGTTGTCTTTGCCCGTGCTGATCAGGCACGAGCGAAAATCCGTGAAGCCATCGTCGCCGCAGCCGCCATGCAGCCAATACGCCGCTCCCCACAAGTCCCAGCGGTACGCTTCCTCCATGCACTCTGTGAAGTGATCGTCAAAGGAAATCACTTCCTCGGGCGGCAGCTTGCGCAGCTCGTCGGCCAGTTTAGCGATATGCACATCGAGAAAGTCGGTAGCCCGATCGCGCTTGACCGTCGCCGCCTGCCGCCGCGAACGATCGATGATCTCCCAGAATTGGTCTCGATCCATGTACCACTCCCTCCTCGCGTTGATTGCAATGCAGCTTTTTGCATCTCGCGAGCAATGATCGTACCGCGCTAGATCCCACGATCCCCGCACATCCTCTGCCACTTGGTGTCTTTGTGTCTTAGTGGTTCAAAATGGTTTTGACCTCAATCACCACTCAGGCAATCCGACTCGCATATCCCGCGTGGCTTCCTCGGGATCAAATTCCTCGGGATCGAAATCCTCACTCCAGCCCATGAACTCTTCGTGTCGCTCGTGCTCAGGATCGTTGATCGCTTCCAAGAATTCTTCATACCCATAAACGCCCCCGATGTCTTCCGGCGGGCAAGCACGCTGGCCCGCCGTGCATCGCGGATACTTGGCACGAGGTTCGGGATCGACGATTTTTTCCAGCACCACCGAATGCTCCCAGCCGTCGCCGAAGTCGTACTCGTAGATCATCTGCAACTTGGCGCCATGCTTAGCGACCAGATCGCTGATCCGAATGTCGGTGTAATCCTGGGCACCGAAATCGAGATCGTCCTCGAGGAACCGCGCATGGGTATAGCGCTGGCCGGCGATATGGAACTGATGCATGTGCGAGTCGGTCCAGCCCATCGCCGTTTGGATGTACTCATGCAGCTCTCCTAAGGTTGCATCGCCAACTTCGATCCTGCGCCAGATCGCGGGCTTGCTCCTGAGCAGAGTGATTTTGAAGCGGTAGATCTGCTTGGATTTCTGAGGCAGCGTTTCTTCGGCTTCCTCAGCTGGCAGCCACATTTTCACCGTGCGCTCGATATGGCGACCATGCCACTTCGGAATCTTGTCTGCAGCGATCAAGACTTTGATCTCGTGTGTGGCGGTGTTGCGGTGGATCAGCTTCTTCTGCTCGAGCGTCTTGAGCATTTGGCTGACCGAGGCCCCCGAGATGCCGAGCGCTTCGGCGATCTCAGCCGGCCGCGGCGCGACATCGTACAGTTGGCGGTAAGCATGAATGTAGGACAGGTAACGTCCTTGCGTCGGTGTGAATTCGGCCATGGGGTGAATGGCTCCGCGAGTGAAGAATCAAAACGTTGTGACGGTCGTGTAGGGCAATTGGTTTCAATGCCCTGATGAGCTTCGACGCTCGTTTGCGCTAATTGTCTGTGAGGCCAGGGCGGCGGGCTAGCGGTTCGGTGTATCGGGCAGCAGGACAGATAGCCCGGGCAGAGCGCAGCAGCGCCAGCTGCGAAGCGCCGCCCTGGGTACTGGTGGCAATTGCATTGTTCGCCCTGATGAGTTTTGACGTTCGTTTGCAGTAATTGGCTTTTAAGTCCCGTAAGAGACGGTAGCCCCATGCCGGCGGCGCGAGCCGCCGGATATGACCAGCGCAGCCAGAGTAAGTCCCGAAGGGACGACAGAGGAAGCGCGAAAACGTATCGCGAGAAGGGCTGTCGTCCCTTCGGGACTTATGATCGATGAGGCGCCGGCTCTACCGGCGGCTCGCGCCGCCCCCATGGGGCTGCCGTC
>JBQCEI010000657.1:0-6710 GCA_051960375.1 Aureliella sp.
TTCCGCTCGGCTCGGTTCATCGTGGCCGTCGGTGCTTTAGCGGGGATCACTTCCGTGCTGCTGGTGATGATGATGGGCCAGCCGCGCATCTTCTTGGCGATGGCTCGCGACGGGCTGATGCCGATCAACTTCTTCGGGGCGGTGCATCCGACTTGGAAAACCCCTTGGAAGGCGACGATTCTGACGGGCCTGATCGTGGCGACCGCAGCCAGCCTGCTGCCGCTGAGCATCCTGGCGGACCTGACCAACATCGGAACTCTGTTCGCCTTCGCCCTGGTGTGCGCCTCGGTGCTGATCTTGCGGTATGTCGACCCCGATCACCCGCGACCGTTTCGCGTTCCGTTCTCGCCGGTGTTTCCCGCTCTGGGCATCATTCTCTGCGTGGCCTTGATGCTGTCGCTGCCGAGCGAGAACTGGCTGCGGCTGGTGATCTGGCTCGTCGTCGGCCTGGTGATCTATTTCGCGTACGGCTATTACCACAGCCGCCTGCGCCGCACGGCCGAGGCTCAGTAAGCCCATCTTCTCCGCGCTCTCTGCGTCCTCCGCGGTAAAAAAACAGTTTCACCGCGGAGACGCGGAGAGCGCGGAGAGCGCGGAGGTTTTTCACGAGACGCGGCTGAGGCTTTGGGAGACGACGCTGAAGAGTTTGTCGCGGGCGATGGGTTTGCTGAGGTAACTGGTGCAGCCCGCGCTGATGCAGCGTTCGCGGTCACCTTCCATGGCCGCAGCGGTCAGGGCGACGATGGGCACTTCGATGCCCACTTCGCGCAAGCGCCGCGTTGCCTCGTAGCCGCTCTGGATCGGCATCTGCATATCCATCAAAACCAGATCGTAGGGCTGGCCGTCTCGATTGGCAGTGAGCACTTGCTTGAAGGCTCGCTCGCCGTCTTCGACGAAATCCATCGATGCGCCGGTCGGCTCGAGCATGCGACGAATCAGGAACTGATTGGCGCGCGTGTCTTCGGCCACCAAGATCCGCCGCGATTGCCAGTCGAAGTCATGCTTGCTCGGGCACAGCGCGGGCTCGAGGTTGCGACGATCGTACTCGGCCGGGCTGGTCAGGCCGATGCTGCTGGCGTCGTTGGCTCGAATCGTCAGGCTGAACGTGCTCCCTTTGCCCAGCTCCGACTCGACGCATAGATCGCCTCCGAGGGCGCGGGCCAGCGAGCGACTGATCGCCAGCCCCAGCCCCACGCCGCTGCGATGATTGAAGTTGTCGCCGA
The DNA here is from genome assembly GCA_051960375.1 of Aureliella sp. Classification (GTDB taxonomy): domain Bacteria; phylum Planctomycetota; class Planctomycetia; order Pirellulales; family Pirellulaceae; genus Aureliella. The sequence continues at coordinate 1,224 of JBQCEI010000657.1, forward strand.
CCTGGACGAAGGGCTGAAAGATCGCCTGGATGTCTTCCGGCGCGATGCCGATGCCGGTATCGATGACATCGATGCGCAGCAGCTGGCTATAGGTCCGTTCCTCGAAGGAGACGATCACGCGGATCACGCCTCCCTTGGTGAACTTGATCGCGTTGCTGATCAGGTTCATGAGGATCTGCCGCAAGCGCACCGAATCGGTCGTGATCTTCGCCGGCAGCGGACCGGAGAACTCGAGCTTCAGGTCAATGCCCTCATCGGCGGCGCGGAAACGCAACAAGCTGCACAGATCATTGACGATCCGCAGCGGCTCGCACGGCAGAAGTTTGATGTCCGAGTGCCCGGCCTCGATCTTGGCCAAGTCGAGAATGTCGTTGAGCAAGTCGGCTAGATGCTGACCGTTGGCCCGAATCATTTCGAGCATCTGCCGCGCGTCCCCGGCGCCGGGGTCGTCCAGCAAGAGTTCGGCCAGCCCCAACACGGCCGTCAGCGGCGTGCGGAGTTCATGGCTCATGCTCGTCAGGAAGATCGATTTCGCGCGGTTGGCGTCTTCGGCGCGCAGCTTGGCTTCGCGCGCATCGCGTTCGCTCAGCACCAGCCGCTGGATCAAACGAAAACGCTCCATGGCGTTGCGCGTGACCAGCGGCAGGATATCGCCGCGAATCATCGACTTGGTAAAGAAGTCCTGAACGCCGACCAGCAGGGCGTCCTGGGCGATCGCTGTCGAGCTGCTCGAGGTGAGCAGCACGATAGGGTAGGGAGGCATTTGCGCATCACCGCGGAGCGCACGCACCAGTTCAATGCCCGTCATGTCGGGCAGGTGCCAATCGAGGATGATCAGGTCGATGCGACCCTCGGCTTGCCGCACGATCTCTAAAGCATCAGCCCCGGTTGCCGCATGGTGAAAGTGGTAGCGGCAGCTGCGGTCGTTCGTGAGTGCATGCGCGACGGCTTCACGATCGGAGGGGCTGTCGTCGACGATTAGGATCTCGCGACGTGGAAGTCCCGTCATAATGCTATCTCGAAACACGACTCTCGAAGTACAGAAACTGAATCCAGGGTCCGCCGGGCTCGCTTACGCGTTTGAAACGTGCGCATTTCTCGGTGTGGCACTGGCTATGCCAGTGTCTTCTGCTTCGAAGTTTGAAGCGACAGAAGACCCGGCAAGCGTTCCAATGCCGATCCAACCTCCACGCAAAACTTTTGCAACATAGTCCGTCATGGGGAGCCATCGGGCTCATGAACGCCACAAACTTCGAAAAAAGAGCCACTGGCAAAGCCAGTGCCACACAAAAATTCCAGACGCGCAAACACTTACGCGTCGGGCTGCGAAAGACCCGCCGATCGCTGTCATCGGCGCTGGTGCTAACTGGTCGGCAGCCAGCGCTCGGCGATCTGCTCGATGACGCGCAGAAATTCGCCCGGAGCGACCGGTTTGACCTGATAATCATCGGCGCCAACTTTCCTGGCGGCCTCGACGTCGCGCGGGTTGGTCGACGACGAGAAGATCACGATCGGCGTGGCCGCGTTACTCGACGAACGACGCAGCTGTTGTGCGAGCACTAGGCCGCTGGTATCGGGCAAACTGAGGTCGAGTATAAACAATGCGACCGCAGTCTCCGAGCCCGTGACATACTGCATGAAGTCGCGGCCGTTGCTGACGCGGAGCGCGTGGACCGAGGGCCGCGCCTGCTCCAGACCGACGCATGCCAGTTCGAAGTCCGAATCGCAATCCTCGACAAACAATACGGTAGGGGGGTTACTCGTCACGGCCGAGCGCCTCCAGCGTGAAATAGAACGTTGATCCTTTGCCGGGCTCCGATCTTGCCCACACCATTCCCCCGTGCCTTTCGACCACCCGCTTCACTATCGCTAGACCGACACCCGAGCCGCCACCGTATTCACCTGCCTGGTGCAGTCGCCGAAACACTTGGAAAACATCCTGCAAGCGTTGGGAAGCAATTCCTATGCCGTTATCCTGCACATAGATGGCCCTCCGCCCCAGCGCCAGCGGCGGCCCGCCGTGCTCGATGCCGACCGTAACGGTCCCGACCTCTATGCGCTTTTCCGCCTGCTCGCTGTACTTGCGCGCATTGCTGAACAGGTTCTGAAACACGTCGCGAAGGCACATGAAATCGACCAGCGCGCTCGGTAGCGGATGCACCACCAGCTCGATGCACTCGTCCTCGGCCTGCGAGAGGGCGATCTCGGCCGCGTCGCTCACGACGTCGGTCAAATTGGTCGCCTCCAACTGCAAATCGCTGCTGCCGGCTCGCGAGACGCGCAGCAGTCCTTCGAGCAAATCGGCCATGCGCTCGCTGGTGCGTTGAATCGTGCTGATGCGCCGCTGAACTTCGCCGGTGCAGTACTCGCCCAGGGCTCGCTCGAGAAAGAACACGGTCTGATTGATCGTCCGCAGCGGCTCCTTCAAGTCGTGGGAAGCCGCATAGGCGAAAGAGTCCAGATCGGCGTTCATCCGCACCAGCTCTTCATTGACGCGCAGCAGTTCGGCTGCGCGCTGGGCCAACAACCGCAGCAGGCCAGCTTGCATGTCAGCCGCTATCGTCTGGTCGACGCGAGACCAGGGACGCGACCGCAGGCGCACGGTCTCCGTCCACTGCGCAAATGACTTGCGCGGCGATAGCCTCAGGCCGTCGTCGGACATCTGAGCCGACTTCTCTGGGTTGCCACCCCAGTTGACTTCTGTTTCGTACTGCGGCCGAAAGAAGATCAACATGTCGGCCGGCTCCAGCCCCAAATGCAGCACCATGGCGCCGCTGGCGACATCGAAGTGCTCGCCCGCCGGCGCGTAGTCGATCGATAACGAATCAGTGCACCAGACATCGCGGCTGATGCTGCTGGTCAAGTGTTGATGCAGCCGCGCGACGAACTCCGGCGGCGGTGTTCGGCCTTGCAACCGGATCTCGTCCCGCCAGCAGATGGCGACGCCTTGCGCGTCGATCGCCTTTTGCAACTGAGGTGCGATCATGCCCAGGCCGGCGCGGATCGAATCGATGCCGGTCAGGGCTCGCATCGAATCGGCCACTTCGATCTGGCGGCGCGTCTGCTCCTCGACCTCATCGCTCAACTGGCGATTGGTGACAAAGCCTCCTGCCATCGTTCCGAGCAGTTCGCAAGCGGCGCGAATCTCCAGCGAAACTTCGCGCGGTTCGTAGTGGTGGCAAGCGATCAATCCCCAAAGCTTGCCGTCGCTGAGGATCGAAATCGACATGGAAGCGGCCACGCCCATGTTCTGCAGATACTCGATGTGAATCGGCGAAACGCTGCGGAAGGAACTGTACGTCAAATCGAGCGGGCGGCCGGTGAGCGGACATTCCTGCGGCTCGAGCGGCACCGAGCGAGCGTTCACGTCGGCGATCACGCGGAGCATGTTGAGCGTGTAGAGCCGGCGAGCTTGCTGGGGAATATCGCTGGCCGGATAGTGCAAACCCAAATATGACTCGAGCCCCTCGTGGAGCGCTTCCCCTTCGACCACGCCGTGCTCGTCGGGCATGAAGCGGTAGACCATCACGCGATCAAAGCCATTCAAGCGCCGCACTTCTTCAGCCAGAGCGGCGTACAGCTCGCCCAGGGACTGACTGCCGTGCAGCCGCGCGGTAGCCAGCTGAATGCAGCGCGTAATCGAAACGTTGCCGTGGTCGACGGGCGAATGCAACAGCACGTTCTGCGTCGGCCGGATCTCGAACTCGACGATCAGCACGCCATCGAAGATGTGGGCCGTACCTAAGTGCATGCCCGATCGCGGTCGCGATCCAAAGACCGTTTGCAACGGAGTCATCACGCCGGGAATGCCCCTGGCCACCAGTCGCTCGACCAGAGCCAAGGAAGCCGGATCGATCAGTTCGCGCAAGTGGCGACCACGAAGCTCGTCGGCCGACATCTGCAGAACTTCGAGCGCATTGGTGCTCCACTGCACAACGGTCAGCGACCGCGGATCCAAGGCCAACAGCATCCCGTGCGGTTGGACGTGGCCGGGCGTATGAATCGGCTCGCGATCGCAGTTGGTCAGGTCGACGCTCGGCATGGTCGCGTCGGAAACTTCGTTCATGGGGCCGATCATTCGTTGGGCAAGCCTGCCAAAGAGTTACCGAAGCGTACGAAGGTAAGCCGAGCCGCCTCGGCTGCTAAGCGAGTCGATCGGGGATCGCTCAGCTGCTCATTGGCCCAGCGACGGAATGCTTGCCAGTGCTTGGAGGTCGCCGACCCGTAGGCGGCGAAATAGGCTCCGCCGTTGGCGGGCTCGAGCTGCAACCGCTCGCGCAACTGCCGCGAAAGGAACTGGCCCCCCAGGCTCGAACCTTCCAGGACGTACAACGCGCCTACGGCTGCCGCGCGGCAGTCGATGAATGCGAAGTCCGGGTCCGCCACGGGGAGCGCGCCGCTTGAAGCTTCCTCTGGCGAGCGAGCCTCTTCTTCCAAATCGCTCGCCGCGGCAAGCGGGCTCTGGCCGATGAGTAGATCGAGCTGCGCGAGGTCGCTTTCGAGCCACCGCGTGCGCACGCTTGCGTCGAACTCAGGAGGCGGATCACTTGCGAGCTGCGCAGCGATCGCCCGCTCCAGTGGCGGCACGACGCGAGCAAAGCGTTGCAAGAGATGGCGATACGCGGCGCATGACTGGAAGGCGCCGGCCCAGTCGATGGCCGCTTCGAGTTTGCGATGGTATTCGCCGGTCACATTCCGCAGCGCGTCGAGCGGCGTTGGCTCTCGGGCTGTCGCTGCGCCGTCGTCCGTATTCGGATTAATCATCTGAGTGGGAACAGGGGTCCTGGTCGATGTTCGGTAAGGAGATGCTTTTCGAATAGCGGCGCAGCATGTCGATCAGTTGCGTCGCGTCGATCGGTTTACTGAGGTAATCGGTGTAGCCGGCTTCCAGGCACGCCTGGCGATCGGTGTCCATCGCGTTGGCCGTCAGAGCAATGATCGGCCCGGTGTAGGCCGAGTCGCGCAGATGTCGGGTTGCGGTGATGCCATCCATCTCGGGCATCTGCACATCCATCAAGATGATGTCCAGCGTGCGGCCAGCCCGCTGTTCGTCGCTGGCGATCGACAAGGCTTGCTTGCCGTTCTCGGCCAGCAACACCTCACCGCCGGCTTGACGCACAAAGTGCTGCGTCAAGAAACGAATATCGCGTCGATCGTCGACCACCAGCCCGCGCACGTTGAGCTGGCCGCTGCCGACCCGTTCGACCGTCTGTGTCACTTCCTCTTCGGCATCCGAAAGCGAGCTGGCTTGACTGTAGGTGATCCAGCGTTCGGTCGGCCGATGATAATGGATCAGCTGCATATCTTTCACCGAGCCGACCGAGATCGACAGCGTGAAGGTGCTGCCTTGGCCCAGCTCGCTGCTGACTTCGATCTTGCCGCCGAGCATTTGCGCCAGCCGCTGACTGATCGCCAGCCCCAAGCCGCTGCCTCCGTAGCGGCGAGCGATCGAGGTATCGCCTTGTTCGAATGGGCGGAACAGCTTGG
>JBQCEI010000658.1:0-6256 GCA_051960375.1 Aureliella sp.
GGAAGTGTTTCTATCGCTGTCTTGGCGAACGATATAGGCAACTCTCTGGAAGTCACCAACGCAGTCATCAACGGCTTCCCACGCGGGTCGGTATCTTTCACCTCGACCGCTGTGACTTATGACACGCTAACCGACTTCGACAATCTCACACCCGGCGACTATTCGCAGCTCGTCCTCACGTACACGATCCAAGGCGAAGACGGAGCATCAAACGGCTCCATCTTTGTCCAAGTCGAACGCCCGCCAATTCTGTGGGCTGACGAAGACGGCACTGTGCTCGCCGATGAAGACGAGAAAGCACTCCAGAGCTGACCATGGGCGCTATCAACACGCTGCCGATACAAACTCGAAAGACCTCCGAGTTCGGTTTGGCAAGCGAACTGAGCGGCCAGATCATCGTCTGGTCCGGTGTCGGCGGATCCAACCTGCAGCGCATCACGATCGATGATGTTGCCAACCAACTTCTTACGCATACAGAATCTGCCGTCGAGATACTCGGGGCCGACAAAGCGATCGCAACCGGCCAAGAATTCTTCCAGTTGCTCGACGCTGGCGGAACGGATCGCAACATCACTGCCGTAGCAGGTGTGAGCGCGTTCATCAACAACGCCGGCTCGGCGAACAACCTACTCGTCGGCAGCGAGACGCTGCTGCCCGGGGAGTCCGCATACCTCATCTACAACGGCACCGACCACACAGTCGTGAAGCTCGCGTCTGCAAGCGGTGGCACCAGCTTCCTCGAGGTCACGCTGACTGATGTCGTCAATGCCACGGCTTACTACTATGGCGGTCTCACTGCTGGAGGTGATTGGCAGATCAATAAGATTTTGCGGTCAGACCTCGCATCGAAGACCGTTGCCACCGAACAAAACAACGCGGCGGTCACGACCCTCGAATCAGCTTGGACTGCGAGGACGACGCTGACCTACCGGTGATGCACGATGACAGTGACCTGGGACAACGTCAACAAGCTCGCCAAGATCGCGGGCAGCACCGAAGCGAGCCCAGACCAACTCGGGGACGTTTACAACGCAGTCGTTGCCGGTGGCGGATCATCGAATGTCGCCGTTGTGGGTAACACCTACTACTTCGCTGACATGCGAATCATCTTCGAGGGTGGCTGCCTCGCGATCTATCCGTTCCAAGAGTGCTACATGAACCGGTCGCAGACCGGTTGGGGCTTGACCGGCAACGCCGGCACGCTGGTCATGTACTACAACAGCCGCCTCACCTATGCAGGCGATCCGGCGAGGTATGACTCGTTCGGCGTGCAGTCGTCGATGAATAACTCGGCGGCTAAGTTCAAGACCATCTGGTACAACGACCCAGGTCTTGCAAAGCCCCAGATTTACATCACGACCACGACCTCTCAAACACTGCTCGGCGCGAGGGTATCAGGTTCGACTGTGCCAGCAGTCATTTGGGAAGTCAGCGGTTTGCAGGTATTCCTGCCGACTACTGCGGTGGTTAACTTTTGTACCAGCGCGGCGTCGGCGACACTCGACGACATTGAGCTTATCGACCTAAGCGGCACAGGCGGCAGGGTTTACTTTCATAAGCACACCTTAAACCGCACAAGATTTCGCAACGTCAGCCAGCTCGGCATTATTGGCAACCCGGGCTCTGGTTTGGGACCGACGTTCGTTGAACCGTACTTTTTCTACGGATCGTCGAGACGTTTAGAATTCCTCTCGGAGCCAACGACGCCTGCTATTTTCACGTTTCGGAATTCGACGTTCTTGGCGGGCTCGTGGAACGGCAAGCTCTATAACGCCACCGACCGCATCAGGTTCCAGTACACGATCGAGCGGCGGTTCTATGACGAGGCAGGCTCGCAGGCCGGTATTGACGTTCGTGGCCAGTTCCGGAGCAACAACTCTACGATCGGGCCGCAGCAAGACACATACACATCCAGTGGAGTCACCTCAACCACGCTGACCAGCCTGGACAGCCTGGCAACGATGGCGAACACCGGCGTCGAGACGACGCCAACGGTGGTGACGTGGACTGAGGACTACCACCCTTACAACTACAACGAAAGCCTAAGCTCCAGACTCTACACGTCACAGTCGATGTCTGGCGGCAGCGAGTCAACGATCGACATTACTTCGGTCGGTTTCTTGATGCCAAGTGAATCGATCGCGCTGGCGTACACCGGTATCGCAGTAGACCACTCGGCTCAGACGATCACAGTTACACAAGCACACAGCTACCGCCAGATCTTCGCCTACTGCAAAGCAAACCTTCGACAGTCGGCGAATATGCAGTACAGCGACTTTATTCGCACGTTCGACGGTAAAGGCTTCGAGTGCGACTACTCACTGATCATCGACGGCGTGACGCTGACCGGCGAAGGCTGGATAACGATGGCCGGCACGAAGACGCTCACACTGAGTAACGGCGGCGCGTTGGGTGAAGGCAACCGTGCCACCGACCTCGACGGCACGTACGGCTTTGCTGCTGGCGGTGGCTCACTAACGATCGAAGACATCAAGTCAGCGCTTACTGAGCAAGGCTACACGACAGCCCGAGCACTGTTACTCGACAATCTCGACGCCACAGTCAGCAGCCGCGAGGCAGAAGACGACGCAGCGGCCCGCGCCGCAACGGATCAAGCCGAGCATGATGCAACGCAAGCCGCCATCACCTCGCTTGACACAGCGACCGACAACGCTGCAGCGGTTTGGGATTACCTCACCGTAAACAGCACACTCGGCGGCTCGTTCGGGATGCTTATCAAGACCAATCTTAACGGGCCCATCAGCTCGTTGCAGACCGAAATATCCGCGAACACACGATACGGCAGCCTGATGACGCAGCATGCCAACACGCAATCGCTGATCAACGGCCTCGACACCCAAGGCGATTGCCAGGACGCGCTCACAGCGTTCGGCTACACGTCTGTACGCGCATCGCTGCTTGACAACGTCGATGTGGCTGTAAGCACTCGCGAGAGCGAATCGGCAGCCGCGACGAGAGCGGCCAGCAATCAGAACGAGCACGACGCAACGCAAGCGATGATCGACGGCCTGACTGTGACTGTTGACAACGGCTCGATCGCCGCAGCGGTCTGGAACTATCTGACCAGTGACCCAATCACGGCTGGCACTTTCGGAATGCTGGTCAAGACGAACCTCGATGCAGCCGTCAGCACTCGCGAAAGTGAAGTTAGCGCAGCCTCGCGAGCCAACGACAACATCACAGAGCACAACGAGACGCAGAACGCGATCGCAGCGTTGGACTTCACGTCAGATGTAACCAGTGCACTTACAGGTCAGGGCTACACAGCAGCTCGCGCCGGCAAGCTCGACTACCTCGACGCTGCTATCAGCACCCTTGAGGCAGAGTCGGGTGCCGCAACCCGCTTCGCAACGCTCCTCAACGAGCACGACGCAACTCAGGCTGCGGTAGCAGCAATCAACGTCGTCACCGACGTACAGACAGCGATGACCAATCAAGGTTACACGACTGGCCGCGCGCCGAAGATCGACAAGCTCGACAACCTAGACGCAGCAGCACCGACATCGTCGGAGATCGTAATTGCGATCCTCGACGAAGCACTCGCTGGCCACGATATCGATGGCTCGGTTGGTAGAGCACTGCGACTCGCTCGCGATCAGTCAACGGTTGCGGCAAATAACACGCAGCAGTGAGCCAGTGAATGACGATCGACAGCAGCATCTACGGATCATTGAGCGAGGCACAAGCTTACTTCGATGACCGCCTGCATGAAGTGGCTTGGTCCGCTGCTTCGGTTGCCGATCGACGTAAGTCTCTCGTCCAAGCGACTCGCATCATCGACACGCTGAGCTACAAGGGCAACAAAGCTGCCGTGTACCAGCTGCTCGAAGCGAACGAAGCCGCAACCGACGCAGAGATCCGCGAGGCTGAAGCCTCGCAAGCGACTCAGTTCCCACGAGGATCTGACACAGAGGTTCCGGAGGCTATTCGGATCGCTAGCTATGAGATCGCTTATGCCCTGCTCGATGGCGTCGATCCACAACTTGAGCTCGAAGCGCTCGGCGTGAGTTCTGCAGGACTCGAGTCCGTGCGCGCGACATACTCGCGGCAACAGAATCCGGTCGACCACATTATCAACGGCGTGCCTAGCGCATCTGCTTGGCGGCGTCTTCTCCCGTTTCTGCGCGATGACCGGTCGGTGAAGTTGTACCGCACTTAACTCTTACTCTGGCGCGTAGTCAGAGGTTGCTACACACGAGGCTGGTGAGACCCCATAGACCAGTCGCTTTTCCAATTGGGGGGTTTTTGAGGTTCTACCTTATGGATCGCATCAAGCTACTTTTCTTGGCGTCGTTGGCTGAAACCGTTTGCTACGAAGGCGAAGGGGGCGACGTCAGTTCAAGCGATGCAGACGGTGACAACGGCGACCCCGGTTCCGGTGATGCAAGTGGTGACAGCGGCGACCTCCGCACCGGCACCGACGTCAGTGCGGGCAAGACATTCACCCAAGAAGATGTCAACAAGATGCTCGCCGCTGACAAGCGTAAGCATCAGGCCCAACTGCAGAAGGTCGAAGCCCAGCTCCAAACGCTGTCGCAAGATACGCAGATGAGCCAGCAACAGCGTGAAGCGTTGGAAGCGTCGCTCGAAGACGTTCGCAAACAACTGCGAACGAAAGAGCAGCAGGCCGCAATTGACAAGCAGAACTTGGAGAAGAGCTACCAGCAACGGCTGGCCGACGCCGAGTCCCGTGCCAAGGAATGGGAAACTCGGTACACGACTGAAACCATCGGCCGCGCATTGACCGACGCCGCCTCGAAAGGTGACGCTTTCAACACGGACCAAGTCGTCGAGTTGCTCCGCAACAAGACGAAGCTGGTCGATGGTAAGCCGATGGTTGACTTAGAAGACACGCACGCCGAAACCGGCGAGCGAATCGTCACACAGCTCACGCCTGCCGATGCGATCAAACGTATGCGTGAACTCTCGACCATTTATGGCAACCTGTTCAAGTCCAACATCGTTAGCGGCATCGGCGGTGGCGGTAATGCGGATGGCATGCGTGGCATGGGCAAAGTCGACGTGACCAAGCTGACGCCCGAGCAGTACCGCAAGCTGCGAGCCGAGAACCCTTCGGTGCTATACGGCACCCGCTAGTCGTCGATCACGCAGTGTGATTGACAACCCGAGATTATCAACGCCCTGGCACCCTCGCCGGGGCGTCCCCATTGAAAGAGCAACATGAAACTGAGCCTGATTCATCTGACCGCCCTGGCCTCGGCAGCTGTCACCGTCTGCTACGACAATGACAACGACGCTTTTATTCCGGAAATGTGGGCCAACGAGTCGCTGGTCATCCTCGAAGAGTCGATGGTCATGTGCAACTTGGTCCATCGCGACTTCGAGAACGAAGTCAAACAGTTCGGTGACGTGGTGAACACCCGCCGGCCGAACAAGTTCCACTCGCAGCGTAAGGTCGACTCGGACGAGGTCACCGCGCAGGACGCTCAATCGCAAAACGTCCGCGTTCCGTTGGACCAACATCATTACAACACGTTCGTCATCAAAGACGGAGAAGCTTCGAAGTCCTTCCAAGAGTTGGTGAAGATCTACCTGCGTCCGTGCATCCAGGCGGTCGGCCGAGGCGTCGACCGCTCGGTAATCGGTCAGGTTCACCGCTTCATCGGTGGCCCCGATGACCGCGTCGGCGGCTTGAACAAGCTGACTAATTCGAACGCTCGCGACTACGTCGTCGATGCTCGCCAGAAGTTAAACATGAACAACGTGCCGGAAGACGAGTTCCGCCACTTGGTTCTGTCGCCTGGGTCCGAAAGTGCATTCCTGAAGACCGACTTGCTGACCAAGGTCAACGAAAGCGGTACCAGCGATGCGCTGCGTCGGGCACGGCTCGGCCAGCTGTTCGGCTTCGATGTGTACGCCGCGCGCAACACGCCGTACATCACCGACTCGATGGCTGACGTGGCCACCGGTACGGTTACCAACGCCATCACTGCTGGCTCGACCGCGGCCAGCCAAGCCGTCACCCTGACTGGTCACCAAGTGACGGTCGGTGAATGGATGGTGGTCGACGGCAACGACCAGCCGCAGTACGCCACCGCCTCGACCGCCGCTGCTGGCGACACGACCGCTGTCACGCCGAACGAAGCGAACAAGAGCAGCACCGGCGCCGGCGCGACCCTCAAGGTCTACAAGAAGTGCGCCGCCAACGGTGCATATGACGCCGGCTACAGTAAGGCGATTCTGGTTGACGGTTGGACCAACGCCCCGAGTGCTG
>JBQCEI010000659.1:0-9791 GCA_051960375.1 Aureliella sp.
GGCCGCTCCGCTCTGCCCCAGGCTATTATGTGGCTGCCCCGTTGGGGCGAAGAAGAAACCTAATTAGCGAGGACCTAACTCGGTGCCCTCCGGGCTCGCACCGTCCGCTTGCCGTCGGTGGATAATCGGACGCGCGGTTGAGGACCCTGCGGCCGTTCGCCGGTGCCTCTTCAGGAATGGACGGTGATCTCTGTTATTTGCTTGGTGGCGATCCCGATGGGACGGTCGAGCGGAACTCCGGCGCAGGTCAGTAAAGTCGTCAACAGGTCACCTTGGTTGCCCTGTACGTCCGGTAGGAATCGCCCCGTCTTGATCGAACCGCCGCCCCGGCCGGCGATGATGAATGGCAGGTTCGCTCGGGTGTGCCGGTCGCCGTCCTCCAGTCCTGATCCCCACATCATGATGCAATTATCGAGCAGTGTCCCCTCGCCTTCTTGCAAGCTGTGCATCTTCTTCACCATGTAGGCAAACTGCTCGATGTTGAACGCCGTGATGGCAGCCACCTTTCTGACCTTCTCGGGATCGTTGTTGTGATGAGTCGTTGAATGGTGCTTGTCGGTGAATCCCAGTTCCGGGTAGGAGACACCATTGGGCGTCGAGCCGATGTAGGTGCAAACGCGCGTCGTATCGGTCTGAAATGCCAACACGTTCAAATCACACATCACTTGCATGTACTCGCTGCGTTTGTCTCCTTCGGGAATCTTGATTTCGATCGGTGGGGAATCTGAGTCGTTGCGGCGGCTGGAGCGGACGCCAGCCTTCTCCATAGCGGCCTCCTTTTGACGCAGCTCGATCGCCGCAATTCGCCGCTCAACCGAACGAACGCTGTCGAGGTATTCGTCGAGCTTTCGCTGGTCAATCGGCGACAACTTACGTCGCAAATCCCGCGCTCCGCCCAGGACCACATCCAGCATGCTGCGGTCCAAGGGACTGATCTGCGCCGATGCGCGCTCGCCGCTTTTTTCCTGCTTATGGAACAATCGATTCAGCACGTTGCGAGGATTGATTTCAGCAGGGACCGCTTGCGTTGGAGAGCGGAAGCTGCAGTGTGAGTAATAGCCCTCGTTGAGCCCGGCCTGGTTTTCCTTCCAGGTTTGCGGCATCGTGGCCAGTTCTAATGAGGGGAGGGTAGTGAAAGCTCCCAAAGCGCTCGCAGCAATCTGGTCAGCGGAGATCGAGATGCTGATCACATCCCGCTTGTCTGGGTCGGGGAGCGCAGCGGTCAGCCAGGTCGATAGCTCAAGGGCGTGAGGGGCATTTTTGAACGGACCGTTGGGGACTCCCGCAATGCCCTTCATCATCAGGCATTGATCCAGCACAGGCCGAAGCGACTCCAGCGCCGGCGGGGGCGACGTGAGGAAACTTTCCGCATCCTTCGGCCAAAATTGATCCATGATGACGCCATGAGGCATATACATGAAACCCAGGCGGACCGGTGACTTGAACGGGTTCTTCTGGCGGTCATCCGCCCAGCCCATGGCATCCAACAACGGCAAGGCGAGAGCAGCGCCTACACCTCTCAGACATGCGCGTCGATCAATCATTGTGTTCTTGCTCATAGAAGGACCTTTGGAGGTGCGTTGCTTATCCGCTAATCTCGCCGGCGCCTCATCCGTTGCCCCGAGGCACGCAGCCTATCGCCCAAACGGGAACTCGATCGCACGAAGGGATCTATTTTACCCGTGGCCTGCTACTCGGTGCGACGGTGGATGAAGGGATAGCTGGTAACAACTGCCGTGACGAGCGTTTGGATGCGGTAGTCATCCCGAGCGATTTCCTGCATCAACTCATCAACCACGATTTCGTCATAGCCTTCCAGTTTTCGGCACAGCGCATAAGCCAGCATCTCTTTCACCAGGTTCCGCGAAAAGTCATCGAGGCGCCCGGCAATCATCGCTTTCAGTTCTTCCGGATTCGCAAAACGGCTTCCATCGGGAAGCTCACCCGAAGGATCGATCGGCTCGCCGTTGTCGTCCCGATCGCGCCAGCGACCGATCGCGTCGAAGTTCTCCAGACCGAACCCGATCGGGTCGAGCAATCGATGGCAGGTGGCACAAGTCGGATCAGCGCGATGCAGTTCGAACCGCTTGCGTAAAGTCAGATTCGCGATCGCCTGCTGGTCCTGCTTGTCCAAGGCCGGAACATCCGGCGGGGCTGATGGCACCTGCTCACCGAGCACTTGCTCCAGCACCCAGACGCCACGATTAACAGGGCTGGTGCGGTTGGGGAACGAGGTCGCCGCCAGCACTCCAGGCATTCCCAAGATCCCGCCGCGGTTGGAATCGGCCAGCTGGACTTTGCGCATCTCGGTTCCGGTGACCGCGTCTTGAAGTCCGTAGATGGCGGCCAGATCTTCGTTGAGGAACGTGTAATCGCTATCGATGAATCGCGCGACGCTTTGGTTCTCGCGAACGATGCTCTCAAAAAACAGCCGCACTTCGTCGTACATGGCGACTCGCAGCCCGTTGGTCATCTCCGGAAACTTGGCGGGATCAAAGGGTTTGGTTTTCAATTCCCCGAGTCCAAGCCACTGCGCACCAAAGCCGTCAAACAAGGCGCGGGAACGAGGATCGGCAAGCATCCGCGTCACTTGGGCTTTTAAGATCGACGGCTCGTGCAGCTTCCTGGAATCAGCCAGCGTCATCAACTCATCGTCCGGCATCGTGCCCCACAACATGTAGGACAAACGCGAGGCGAGTTGATAGTCATCCAGAGGAACAATCTTCGCTTCGGTATCGAATCCTTCAGCGGGAGTGATAAACAGGAACTGAGGCGAAACGAGCATCGCTTTGAGCATCAAGCGCAATGCCGCTGGATACGAGAGTTCATTTTGTCGGCCCAGGTCGAACACGTCCAAAAGCACCTTCAGTTCGCTGTCGGACGCAGGTCGACGATACACCTTTTTCGCCAGCGACCCGGCAACCTGTCGTGCCGTTTCCCGAGCGTCATCGGCGGCCGTGGGAGCAGCGCCAAAGAGGCGCCGTTGCAACTCGCTGGGCGACGAATTGTCATCTGCCAAAACCTGGTCCAGCACCTCTTCGGCGATAGAGAGATATTGTTCCAGCTGAAGCGGCGAGAGGGAATTGAGATATCCTTCGCCGCTGACCTCGTCAGGCAATGCGTCGGCGATCGCCGGATCGACTCCGAACAGATCGCGGAGCGTGTTGCTGTATTCGGTCTTGGTCAATCGTCGGATGACGAACGGTCCCGGATCCTTGGGACTGAGATATTTTACGTGGTCCAACCACTCGACAAAAATCTGGCGTTCTTCATCGCTAGGCTGCTCCGAACCGTCCGGTGGCATGTCGTGCGCCTTGACACGGGCGGCCGCTTTCTTCCATTTCTCGCTGAAGGCCGCATGCCCCGGAGTGTCCAGGGCCGGAGTGAAACTGAGCCCAGCCTCGGTCGGTTTTCGGTTGGAGTGACAATCCAGGCAATACGTCTTGATGAATGGAGCGACACCTTTGCGAAAGAATTCTTCTGCGTCCGCCTTTCGCTCAGGCACGGCGGCGTCCTCTGCCGACTGAGCCGGGCAAGCGTTGGGGCAAACGCACAATACACCCAGTACCAGCGCGGTACGCAGTACCAGCGGGGCAACTGCCCGACGGAGAAAACTCGCTGCTGCGGTTATCATTGGAAAACTCATCGGACACCTGGCGTTATATCCGTCCGCGAATGCGGCGAAGGGGCTAGTGCGAATCAAGCCGAAGGCGCTCGGCTGCGACACGGAATCGCCTCGGATTATAGCCGCAGATTGCGACGATCGCCCCAACCAGGATCTGAGCGAGCGCCGTCAATCGGCGTGTCCGTAGCGATCGCCGGTACGCGGCTGCGCGACCGGCGTGCGATCGCCATAGTGCAGCGAGCCAGTAAGCTGCTCGAGGTATTCGCGCCGAGCCATCACGTGGGAGCGAAGCTCGGGAGTCGGTCGCGACTGGCAGAACTGGGCCAGCGACGCAAAACCGCCGCTCTCCAGATAGCGCTCTATCCCGGCGAGCATTTGGCGAATCACGTCGGGCCCCGAACGATACAGTTCCGACGTAATCATCACCGCATCAGCCCCTGCCGTGATTACTTTGATGGCCTCTTCCGCCGTGCGGATTCCACCGCTAGCAGCAATCGACAGCTCCAGCCCACTGGCTCGCGAATGAACAATTCCGGCCACCGTCGCGCCAGCCGAATCGACCGGTGTGAGTTCCCAGTGGATCGTCGACTGAAGTCGATCAAGGGCCACGTCCCAGCGCGGTTCATGCGCGAACAACACCAGGCCGGCAGCTCCGGCGTCGCGCAACCGATGCGCAACGTTGATCAGATTGGTAAAGCGCGGCGTCAACTTCACCGCCACAGGAATCGTGACGCTTGCGCAGACTTTACGGACGATGTCGCAAAGCGCCGCTTCAATTTCGGCGGCGGTTTGTTCCCAGCTTTTCACCAGCGGCTGAATGTTCAGTTCCAAAGCGTCGGCACCGCTCGCCTCGATGCGCTTGGCGAAATCGAGCCACTGTCCGTCGCCGTAGCCGTTTAAGCTCGCAATCACCGGAACGGATGCGTCACCTTTAATCCGTCGGATATTGGCGAGATACCCGTCTAGCCCGCTGTTGTAGCGCTCCCGTTTGAGAGCCAGACTGCGGTCGGTCGATTTTTCAAGCGACTCGCGTTGGAGTTCTTCTTGATAAGCGAGCTGCTCCTGGAAGATCGAAGGCAGCACGACCGCACCGGCGCCACAGCTGACCATCTGCCGCAGCGATTCCGGCTCGAGCGTCAGCGGACAGGCGCCGACGACGACCGGCGAGTTCAGCGACAAGCCCAGATACGAGCAAGTCAGGTCGGATGGCATCGCGATAACCTTCCTGTGTGAACGTTTCGTGCAACCCGCCCGTCGATCAAGCGAATTCTAAGGTTGTTCGACGGGCATCGAAATAATCAGTCCTGCCGCGCGGTCCCGATTGCTCCGCCGGTTCGGCTCGTGGCACTTCAAACAATCGGAGCTCAACGTGACCGGACTCGCCAATCGATAAGTGCCGCCAGCGATCGCCTCGTATTCGTCCTTGCCCGCACTCAGGGCTGCGACGGCTCGCTTCTCGAACTCGTCGCGCGGCTTGTGCTCGACATTCATCGGCTCGGCATTGACCGCCAGCCAGCGCAGCTCGACTCCGTGGCGTTTGGCCAACTCGCGGAAGACCATCTTCATGGTCGCCGCCGGCAGCTTCAACGCTTCATCCTCGCGGTAATACTCCAAATGTACCACTTGCAGCGTCGCATGCATCGCTTCGTGCAGCAACCGCGCCCGGCCGCGCGCCTCTTCGACCGATGGAAGTGCCTTGGGCTTGGCTTCCTCTGCGGGTACGACGCTCGACAGGCACGCAAAGAGTGCGGCCATACTGAGCAGCAATGCGATGCGTTGCCCGAGCCGCCTGAGCTGCGAAGTAGTGACTTGTCTCATGGCTGGCTCCCTGCTGACTCTTCGATTGGAATGCTGATGACCAAGCCAGCATACCGCTGGGTCTTGGGCGCGTCGGCGAACATGCCTGCGTGGCAGCTGACGCAGCCGCCGGTCAGCGGGATCGCTACCGCTCGCCGATACATCGCGCCGTCAACCTGCTCGACGGGCGACTTGCCAGCGGCAATCTCCGCGGCCGCTTTCTTCTCAAAGTCGCTCTTCGGTTCGTGATGCAAACTCATCGGCTTGGTGTTGACCGAGATCCAGCGAGCGCTGATGTTCGCCCGGCTGTCCATCTCGGCGAACACATCTTCCAGTGCCCGCGCCGGCACGATCGCCCGCGCATCGTGGAAGTAGCGATGATGCATCACCTCGAGCGTGGCTGCGTACACGTCGTGCATCAACTGTGCGCGATCGCGAGCCACCTCGAGCGAGACGGGGCCCGGAGGCGGTGAACTCTCCTTCGAATCGGCCGCCGGCTCACTTCCCACGCCCCAGGAGAACCCGAGCATGACCGCCAGCGCCGCTAGCAGCGCCCAAATCGACCATCGTCGCCGATACGTCATCGTTGCGATTCTCCAATCAAGAGGCGGGAGCAGAGGGGGAGGGAGTTCTTCTTCAGCGAGGCGCGCCGCCGCTCGGCCGATCGAATTGCCTGCGCCGGACGCCTCCAGCTTGAGCTTTTGGAAGTCGCGCTCTTTTGTAACCCGACGCGTAAGCGAGGGACGAACCTGCCGTGAAGGCAGAACTTGCCCCTGGCTCGTGCTTAGCAGCTCAATTTCGTTGGCGCAGCCTTTCATCGGTCGTCGCGAAAAGGAACAAAGTTTGGCAGACCGCCGTGGCAGGTTCGTCCCTCGCTTACGCGTCGGGTTACGAGAGCTGCCCAACCTCACCACCCTGAGCATACCTTTGCAAAATCTTCACGTCAAGGTGCAGATTTGACGCGTTAGCCAAGCGGCATCATCCTCCGCGCTCTCTGCGTTCTCAGCGGTAAAAAGCCGCCCAAGACTTGACGATCTGCTCAGCTGCGGAATACCCTTTAGAAACACCCCACCTGCGTTCCATCAGGGACGCGCCAATTCTGCTTCTCGAACGTTCCTTCCAGGGCCGCATGTCGAGCCATCCGACCAAGTCGAAGAGCCTAGGCCTCACCGGTGCGAGCCGGTGGTCGGTCGCGCTGCGGCTGTTGATGTTGCTGGCGGCTTGGAGCGGGCCGATGCCTTGGTGTCACTGCCATGGCACGCTCGGCGAAGCGGACTTGGCCAGTGCGCCGGCCTGGCTGGCCAAGCATCTTCAGAGCTACCATGGCTCGGTTTCTCCGGTGGCGAGCATCTTCTTCGGCTGGCACATCCATGCCGTTTACCCCGGCGCATCGACCGATGATCCCGATCAGCCCAAGCGAGCCGAGCAGTTCCGTTTGCCGGCCGCCGGTGAAAGCCTAGCCGAGCACTTGAGTCGGCCGGCCGATGCTTGGTCGGTTTCCTTAGCTCCGCAAATCGAGCATCCCGCCGGTCGCCTCTTCGGTCCCGGCGAGCTCCAGCAGCACTGCGCGGCGTCGTTCTTCGATCGCTACGCCCCCACTCTTCCGCTGCCTCTGCGGTTCTGCGTCGCGCGCTGCTAGCGCGGCCTCGGCTGTTCTGCGTCAAATCTCCCGTGCATCCTTTGCGCGGCTGAGAGTCGCGTGCGTTCATTCGCCTTTGCGCTGATCGATTCCTCTGCTTTCTGATTCCAATCGCGTCGGAGATTTTTTCTATGCATCTCGCATTGCCCCATTTTTTGCCGAGGCAGCTCAGAGTGATCGCTCTCGTAGGAGTGGTCGCTGTCGGCGCGGCGGTCGGCTGGTGGCTGTGGCAACGAACCGCTCATATCGAGCATGTCGCAGCGCACGATCCGGCTGAGACTAGCAAGGCAGAGCTAAGCCAGGTGGAGCACAGCGGACAGGCTGCGGCCGCCGACGGCGGCGCCAAAGCCGCGCCGGCAGTGATCGATTTTCCCGAGCCACTGTGGTCGGCCGCTGCGATCCAAATCCAACCGGTCGAACGAGCCGCCCTTGCCCAGACGGTCGAGCTGACCGGCAAGATCGCGCTCAACGAGGACCGCGTCGCACACATCTTTCCGCTGGTCGATGGCCGCGTCGAGCAAGTGAAAATTCAGTTCGGCGACAAGGTCAAGAAGGGGGACTTGCTGGTGGTCGTCCAGAGCAAGGAAGTCGGCCAGACAATGCTGCAGCTTTTTCAAGACCGCTTGCAACGCGACTTCATCAGGCACAAGGATGAGTGGACACAGCAGATCACCGCCAACACCCAAGCGATGATCAAGCTGATTCGCCAGGAAGTCGACATTGAAGAAATCGAAAACCAACTCGCCAACCGGCCGATGGGCGATTATCGCAACCAGTTGCTGACGGCATACATCGATCTGTACAAAGCCCGCAAGCACATGCAGCGACTCTCGCCGCTGGCCGGCAGCGGCAGCGTGACCGGCCGGCAACTGCTCGAAGCCGAAACGCAGTTGGATGCGGCTCGGGCCACAATGCTGTCGCTGGTCGAGCAAATCGGCCACGAGGCGCGTCATGCTGCGATGCTGTCGACACAATCGGTCCAAGAAGTGGAAACGCGCGTCGCAGTCGATGAAACCAACTTGAAGATCCTTGGTTTCACTGACGAGGACCTGGCCAATGTCGATCCGGCGACCAAGGGCGAGGAGCTTGCGCATTACCCGATTTTCGCCCCGTTCGACGGCACGATCATCACCAAGGATGTCGTGCTCCTCGAGCGCGTCGCTCCTGAGCGTCAGATCTTGAGCGTGGCAGATTTGTCAACTGTCTGGGTCACGGCCGATATCTACGAAGAACATCTGCCTCTGCTCAAGCAGCTCGACAATCAGACGATCAAGTTGCGATCCAACTCCTGGCCCGACAAGACATTCGAAGCCAAGATCTTCTACACCGGTGACGTCGTCGACGAGTCGTCGCGGACGATCTCGATGCGGGCACTGGCGAGTAACGAGCAAGGTCTGCTCAAGCCCGGCATGTTCGTAAACGTCGAGTTTCCGAGATTGTCGAAGACGGAAGTCTTGCAAGTGCCGCTGACCGCCCTTCAAGAGCACGAAGGGAAATCGTTCGTCTTCGTCCATCTGGGCAGCGGCAAGTTCGAGCGCCGCGACGTGACGGTCGGCCGCCGCAATGCCGAGTCGGTCGAAATCGAATCGGGCCTCAAACCCGACGAACGCGTGGTAACAGGCGGAGGCTTCGCGCTCAAGTCTCGCATGCTCGCCGAACTGCTCGAAGAATAACCACTCGAGCGTCGCATGACTTTTCTCCGCGATCTCCGCGTCCGTGTGGCACTGGCTATGCCAGTGGCTCTTTTTCGAAGTGCGGTGCGTTCAAGAGAAAAACGCTCGCACATGGAAACATCATTCCGAAAGCCCTGGGGGCATTGGTTCGCCTTGTCGAAACTTCTCGCACTGTAACTTCGAAACGGAAGACACTGGCATAGCCAGTGCCACACGAAGACATGCGAACCGTTAATCAAATGATCGCTAAGAGCTTAATCGTCTCAAAGGAACATCGTCGTGGTGCGTCACGTCATTGAATGGTCGCTCGAGAATCGCTTCATCGTGATGCTCGTGGCGGTGGTGCTGCTCGGCATGGGAGCGATATCGGCAATGACTCTGCCGCTGGATGCGGTCCCCGACTTGACCAACGTTCAGGTGCAAGTGCTGACGACCTCCCCTGCCCTGGGGCCGGTGGAAGTCGAGCAGTTCATCACCTTTCCGGTCGAGAACGCGATGAGCGGCCTGCCGCGGGTGGACGAGATTCGCTCGATCAGCCGCTTCGGTCTCTCGGCCGTGACAGTGGCCTTCGAAGACGGCACCGATGTGTACTGGGCTCGCAACCTGATCAATGAGCGGTTGCAAAAGGCCCGCGAGAGCATTCCGCTCGGCATGGGCGATCCCCAAATGGGACCGATCGCGACCGGCATGAGCGAAGTGTACCAGTTCGAAGTTCGCGCCAAGCCGGGACACGATTACAGCTTGATGGATCTGCGGACGATCCTCGATTGGCAAATCGCCTTCCAGCTGCGCAGCGTTCCCGGCGTGATCGAAGTGAACACGTTCGGCGGCGAGCTGAAAACGTACGAAGTGCAGGTCGATCCGAACAAGCTGCTCAACTACGACATTTCGCTCAGCCGCATCTTTCAAGCGCTCGAAGAAAACAATGCCAATGCCGGCGGTGGCTACATTGCCCACGGGGCCGAGCAGCGGCTCATTCGTGGCGAAGGGCTCGTCAGTTCGCTCGACGACATCGAGCACATCGTCCTCGACAGCCGCAGCGACGGCACGCCGATTC
>JBQCEI010000660.1:0-7348 GCA_051960375.1 Aureliella sp.
GCCCTCCATTCCGTTCTTGCCCGATCCGCTGGTGATCGATGAAGGCACGAAGAACGTGCCCGTCACCAGCATGGAGCAGTGGAAGGAAAAGCGGCAATGGATGTGACGCGAACTTGAGCGCTACATCACCGGCACGCGGCCGCCGGAGCCCGAGAGCATCCAAGCGACGGTGCTCGAAGAGAAGCAGGACGGCGAGGTCAGCCTGCGCACGGTTGAGCTCAGGTTTGGACCGGAGAACCGAGCGAAGCTGACCGTCGAGCTGATGATTCCGCCGGGCAAAGGTCCTTTTCCGGTGTTCCTGACGCAGTGGAATCACCGCGAATGGGCGCAAGTCGCCGTGCGCCGCGGCTACATCGGCTGCATCTATGCCGGAGCCGACAGCAAGGATGACACCGAAGAATACTCGGAGATCTGGGCCGGTCAGTACGACTTCACACGGCTAATGCGCCGAGCTTACGGCGCTTCGCGAGCGGTCGATTATCTTTACACGTTGCCCGTCGTCGACAAAGACAAGATCGGCATCACCGGGCATTCGCGAAACGGCAAGCAGTCGCTGATCGCCGCCGCCTTCGACGAACGGATCACTGCCTGCATTCCCAGCAGTGGCGGTACCGGCGCGGAGATGCCTTGGCGCTATTGCTCGATTAACTACGACATCGAAGACATCGCTCTGCTGGCCTGCGCGCAGCCCAGCTGGCTGCACCCGCGACTGCGGTTCTTCATCGGCCGAGAGAACAAGTTGCCCGTCGATCAGAACTCGTTCATGGCATTGATCGCTCCGCGCGGCTTGATGCTCAGCACGGCCATCAACGAAGGTGCGAGCAACCCGTGGGGCATGGAGCAAGCGTATCATGCGAGCCAAAAGGTGTACGACTTCTTGGATGCCGGCGACCGGCTGGCGATCCGCTCGCGCTACGGGCTCCACAGCGTATCGGCGCGGGACATGGAAGACTACATCGACTTCTTCGATTACGTCTTCGGCCGCACGGACTGCAAGCCGGACAATCGCTTGCTCTTCGATTACTCGTTCGACCAGTGGCGCAAGCTCAGCGGCGAACAGATCAACCTTCAAAACTATCCGGCCAAGGACATCGACGATCTGGACGCGCAAACTGCGGACAGCGGCAAGATCGCGTCGGTGGCTCAGTGGGAGCGCAAACGCGACGACGTTTTCAAGCGAATTCGCTGGGCGCTTGGCGACGAGCCGCCGGGGGTGACCAACCCGGGGCCGAAGCGTTTTAAAGAGGGCGGGGCAGGGGAGAACAGTTTTGGCTCCTTTCTCGAGCGTCCTCGGGCGACGAAGAAGATGGGCGTAGCAGCCATCGCGCCCTACAACGGCTTCGGCGACCAGCTCTTCGGCTACCTCTACTATCCGAAGCGCGACGACGGCTCGCCGCCGAGCGAACCGATGCCGGTGGTCATCTACCTGCACGAGTTCGACTACTCGAAGGGTTTTAATTCGTATCACCAGGTGGAAAGTTTGTTTCAGAACATCGTCGACCAAGGCTGCGCGGTGTTCGCCTATGACATGCTGGGCTTCGGCAATCGCATCGAGGAAGCCACGCGGTTCTACGATCGCTATCCGCACTGGTCCAAGATGGGCAAGATGGTCACCGACGTGCGCGGAGCAGTCGATGCCCTAGAGAACATGGAAGGCATCGATCGCAATCGCATCTTCGTCGCCGGATACTCGCTCGGAGGAGCGGTCGGTTTGCATGCTGCGGCGCTCGACCGGCGAGTTGCCGGCGTCCTTTCTGTGGCCGGCTTTACGCCGATGCGACTGGCCACCACCGACAAGGGCATCGAGGGGCTTCGCGCTTATTCGCACCTGCACGGCCTTTTGCCGCGGCTGGGCTTCTTTGTAGGCAACGAATCGCGAGTGCCCTACGATTACCACGAAGTCCTGGCATGCATCGCGCCGCGGCCGGTGCTGGTCATTGCCCCGAGGCTCGACAAGGACGCCATCGCCGCCGACGTCGAACATTGCATCGAGCAGGCCGGGAAGATTTATCAACTGTACGACGCGGACGATCGTCTCGAGTTGGCACTTCCCGACGATTACAACCGATTCTCCACCGACATGCGGCAGATGGCGCTGGAATGGCTGCGAGAACGAGCGACCGCGAGTCGCTAGCCTGGCAACGTGAGGGACGGACAGACGGACCTGCCTCTTCTTTGCGTTCTCTGCATATATGCATCTTCTGAAGACCCCTCACCCCCGACCCCTCTCCCCGAAGCGGGGCGAGGGGGGAGAAGAGTTTCGTTGCGTGACCCGCGATGGTTTGCCGGGCTCTGTGGCGAGCTCGTCCCTCGGCCTATGGAATCACGGGCTTTCGGCTCGAGAGCCAGATGTGCAATCCAACTACGGCGGTGTGCTAACATGTTGCAGGTGCCCATCAACGCTTTGGGCAAGGGCAGTGAAAAACTCACAGCGGGAAAGGGTTGTTATGAAACGTGTCGTCATGATCGCGAGCCTGCTGTTGCTCGCTGCGATAGCGTCCGGCGCTGGGGCCGCCGAAAAGCTCAACGTTCTGTTCATTGCCTCGGACGACATGCGGCCGCAGCTGGGCTGTTATGGCGATCCGACTGTCAAATCGCCCAGCATCGATGCGCTCGCGCAGCGCGGCATGCTGTTTGAGCGGAGCTATGTTCAACAAGCGCTCTGTTCGCCGTCGCGAATTTCGATGCTCGGCGGCCGCTACCCGGCGACGACCGGCATCTTCGAGATCGGCCGGCCGCTGCGAGCGACGATGCCCGACATCACCACGCTGCCGCAGCATTTCAAGAACAACGGCTACCACACGCGCAGCCTGGGCAAGATCTACCACGTGGGCATTGATGATGATGCTTCCTGGACCGTGCCGGCGTGGCACAGCCGCAAGCCGCGCACCAGCGAGCAGACGCAGGCTGCCGTGAAAAAGTACGTCGCCGACGCCAAGGCGCGGGGGATCGAAATTCCCCAGAAAGGCAAAGGAGGCCGCAATGCCGCGGTCCCGCCATTCGAAGCGGTCGACTGCGACGACGATGACTTGCTGGACGGCGACTGCGCAACGCACGCTATCGAGCAACTGCGCGAGCATGCCCAGAACCCCGACCGTCGCTTTTTCCTCGCGGTCGGCTTTGCCAATCCGCATGTGCCTTGGATCAGTCCGAAGAAGTACTGGGATCTCTACGACCGCGAAAAGCTGCCGCTGGCGGAGAACGAATTTCTGCCCAAGGGCTCGCCAGCTTTCGCCGCTACCTCCGGCAGCGACTTTTACTGGTACCGCGGAGTGCCGCAGGTCAGCGGCGATCGATTGCCGGAGAGTTTTAAACGCGAGTGCCTGCACGGTTATCTCGCTGCGATCAGCTATGTCGACGCTCAGGTGGGAAGGCTGCTCGCGGCGCTCGACGAGACCGGCTTGTCCAAGAACACGGTGGTCGTTTTCTGGAGCGACCACGGATATTACATGGGCGAGCACACTTGGTGGGGCGCCAAGCACAATAACTATGAAGGGGCGACTCGCAACTGCCTCATCGTCGCCACGCCGAATCAGCAGACCGCTGGCCAGAGGACCCAGGCCCTCGCACAAGCGGTCGACCTCGCTCCTACGCTCACCGAACTATGCGGCTTGCCGGCATACGATGGTTTCCAAGGTCGCAGTCTCAAGCCGGTGCTCGACGATCCGCACAAGAGCGTCAACGAGGCGGCGTTCAGCTGGTATCCCAAACAAGGTTACCTCGGCGTCGCCATGCGCACCGATCAGTGGCGGTACGTCGAGTGGACCAAGCCCGGCAAGCCGGTCGAGCGCGAACTGTTCAACATGCAGCTCGATCCGCAGAACGATGTCAACGTCGCCGATCGCCCCGAGAATGCCAAGCTCATCGCCTCGTTGAGCGAACGTCTGCGCGAGCGTTTCCCGGTGCAAGAGTTCAAAGCTCCGCCAGCGGCAAGCAATCAAGCGCGACCCAAGAAGAAAGCCAAGTAGCGCGGCCGAACGAAAATGGGCTTCTCGCGTTTCAGTACTTGGTGTGCCACTGGCCTTAGCCAGTCTTCATTTTCGAAGTGTGAAGCGAGCCCAACCCAGCAGCCCGTTGACTTAATCAGCCGGCACGCGTTAGCGTCCGGTTTCTGGCTGCAAACTGCAGGCTAACGCCGGGCGGCGGATCGAGCAGAATCTAAAGCGATGGCTCCTTTGCCCAAAGGTTCTCTGGCATTGGAACGGTCCCGGCTCTTGTCCGCCTTCAACTTCGAAAGGGAAGACACTGGCTTAGGCCAGTGGCACACGATGCCCAAATCAACCTCGCAAGGCCTGTGAAGCGATGAACCGCGAGCCTGCCTATCAGCACACTCAGCGAGCGCCGCTGTGCTTGCTACTGTACGCGCTCGCCGCCTTGGAGTTCCTTCTCGCGGCCGCGATGCGCAACGAGCCGGCGATGCTCTGGTTGTTCGTGGCCGTCGGCGTGCTGGTGCTCGTTCTGGCGGCAGCGTTTCACTATCTGCGAGTCGTCGGACTGAGCGACCGATTGCTGATCGGTTTCGGACCGCTGCCGCTCTTTCGGAGAACGGTGAAGTATGCCGATATCGCCGGCGTCGCAGTGGGACGGACTTCGTGGCTGGATGGTTGGGGCATTCACTGGCGCTGGGGACGCGGCTGGGTTTGGAATATCTGGGGCAGGAACTGCGTCGTGCTCCGGTTCAAGCATGGAGCGTTGCGCATCGGCAGCGACGATGCCGAGCAACTGGCCGCTTTCCTACAAGAGCGGACCCAACCGCCAGCGGCATAGCGGTTATGAAGGTGCGCTCCCGTGTGGCACTGGCTGTGCCAGTGACTCTTCTTTCGAAGTTTACCGCGCTCTGGACCCCAAACTCTCTCCGTTGGCGAACGGCCCTCGGCGGACGTCGGTTGGCACTGGGACGCTGTATCGGCCGTTCTGACGCTTCAACTTCGAAGTGCAAGTCACTGGCATAGCCAGTGCCACACTCAGAATCGCGTTGACTTCAAAAGATAACCGCACGCGTTCGATGCATCGGTCTAGAGCCGCACATGAGCTATGATGGAACGCATTGCACCTGCAAGCCAGTTCTCATCCCGTCATCGCGAGTCTCAAGTTGCCGACCGTGTCTAGCCCCAGCGACCTCCACACCGTTTTTCTCCGCGAAGCGATTCGCCTTGCGTGGCTTTCCATCGAAAGAAACGAAGGCGGTCCGTTTGGGGCGGTCGTGGTGCGCGATCAGCAGATCATCGGACGCGGCTGGAATCGCGTGACTTCGACCAACGATCCTACGGCGCATGCCGAGGTGGTGGCCATTCGCGACGCCTGCTCGAGCTTGGGGGCGTTTTCTTTGGCCGGCTGTCAGATCTACACCAGCTGTGAACCTTGCCCGTTGTGCTTGGCCGCAGTCTACTGGGCTCGGCTGGAACGCATCTACTATGCAGCGGATCGCGACGACGCGGCCGCGGTAGGCTTCGACGACCGGCATTTTTATGAGGAACTGGTCAAGGAACCGGCCGACCGTTCCATCCCGGCCGTGCAGTTCCTCCGCGATGAGGCGTGCGCGGCCATGCAGGCTTGGTTTGCGAAAGAAGATCGCATCCCCTACTGAGGCGGTGAAGCGGCAACGTTGGTTCGAAGCAAAGGCGAGGTGAAGCAAGTGTCCGAGAGTCAGCAGGACGAGCGGCATTTGGCGCTCAAGGTAGTGATGATGCCTCGAGACACCAATCCTCACGGCACAATTTTCGGCGGCGCTCTGCTTAGCTACATCGATCAAGCGGGGGCCGTCGGAGCCTACCACGAAGTTCGCCAATCGGGCGCGACGCATAAGCAGCTGGTCACCGTCGGCATGAAGAGCGTCGAATTCCATCGACCGGTCTTTGTCGGCGACGTGCTAAGCTTTTGGACCAAGTTGGTGCGACTGGGAAAAACGTCGCTCACCGTCCAAGTCGAGGTCGAAGCCGAACGCGATGGTCGCCCCGAAAGGCTCACTGAAGCGGTCGTAACCTACGTCGCCGTAGCGCTCCAGGGCGACTCCCGCGTTCCAGTTCCGATCAAGGACAGTTGATCGCACGGGGCTACGAAACAGTTTGCCAAAGCGAACCGTAGCACATCAGGCCGCTGATGTGCAGCACCCGCCACAGCGGCCCACTGCGTCCGGCTTGCTCGCGGCTGCTTAAAAAACTGCCTCGTTTTGCTGCTGCCCCGGTTGCAATCGCGGTCCTCCCCGGTCAGGATTGGCGTCTTCGTCATTGGCAGGGTTCTCGCTCGATCGGAAAGCTGGAAAGCATGGCTGAGCGCGACTGGAAACAAGCGGCAAGCAACTGCCGCTGGCTGGGGTTGATCGCCGCGGTTGCGATAGTTTGGGCGGCGGGACGCTGGGCGGCCGCGCCGCAGCATGGGCCGCCGACTTCGGTCAAGCCGATCACGTCGCGAGGGGCTCAAGCGCTCACCCGGCCGATCGAATCGATTCGCGTCGGCGAGCGCGTCTTGGCTCGCAATCCCGAACTGTCCGACGCGGAACGAACCGCCGAACCCAATTGGACTCAGTGGGTACACGTGAGCCTGCAGTTGCCGCTGGCCGCGGCAACCGATCACGCTCAGCCAGCGCCGGCTCGGTCGATGAAGATCGAGCTCTTGCGGCCCGAAGCATGGTTGCTCGAGCGGATGGGTTATGTAGCCCAACTGCAAGACGAACCGGCGCTGGCTCGCGCCGATGATCTACCGGGAGCCGAATCAGACTCATCGATTCCCGTCCGCGAGATCTTTCAAGAAACGGCTCGCATCGCCCAGTGGTTGCGCGAGCAGAACATCGAGCTGCTGGGGCGGTGCATCGATCTGGAACTGGTCGAGATGGGGGCCGTTGGCCAGGCGATGATCACCGAGATCCGCCCCTGCCCGCCGATCGCGTCGGGCGACGGCCAGGTGGTAACCGCCACGTTCGAGCATCCGCCCAGCACTCAAGTGCTCGAGGTGCGCTTCGGTGAGGACGAGGCGGAAAGCCCGGCTTTGGGGGTCACCGAGAATCATCCCTTCTGGAGTGTCGATGCGCAGCGGTTCGTGCCGATCGGCCAGCTCGAAGTCGGCCAGCGCGTCGTCACTTACCAGGGCGAGGTCAAACGCATCGCCTCCAAGCTCCCGCGCTCCGCCCCCGAAAAAGTCTACAACCTCGAAGTCTACGGCGAACATGTCTACTTCGTGGGCGAAGAAGGCTTGCTGGCGCACAACAACTGCGCCATCGGCGACCTCGGCGAGAAGGGGGCCAAGCAGTGGCTCAAACGCCATGGCTACACCGAGGTCATGCAGATCCAAAATCAATCGGGACACGGCATCGACATCGTGGCTCGCCACCGGGATGGCACGCTTACGTTCT
>JBQCEI010000661.1:0-3048 GCA_051960375.1 Aureliella sp.
CGCCTGTGAAATAGCTGCGGTAAGCGAAGTTGTGCGCCACCGGGCTTTGCTCTAAGCGCTCGCGCGATTCGCGGATGGCGATTCCGAGATTGTTGCCCTGGGCATCAAGCACGAACAAGCTGCTGAACAGCGCCGCTTGATCCTGGTCTGGAACGCGATGCACGAGCGTACCCAGCCGCTGCGTGATGTAGCGTTCAAGCTCGGTTCGCGACTGCGATTCCAAAAACGCTTCGCGTCCCTGCTCCGATTCGGTTCCACCGGCCAGGGCTGAGAGGAAATCGCGGTTGTCGACCGTCGTGGCGGCTAGCAAGTTGACGAGCTTGCCGCGCTCCGACTCATCGACGACGGTGCGGAAGAGGGCTGCGATTTCGCTTTCGAGCGTGCGGGCCGCAAACTTGGCGGCGAATTCATTGCTTCGCTGAGCCCACTGCTCGACGCGCTCGAGCGACTCGCGCTTGGCCAGCGAGATGCCCCGAACGAAGAACAACATCATCATCAGCAGCAGGAGCAACGGCCCGACGATGCCCAGCAGATACAACGGACGACGCAGCCGGGCGTTGTCGCGCCGCGCGATGTCCTCCAAGACCTGCTGCACGTTGGCGTAGCGATCATCCGGTCGCTTGGCCAAACAGCGATCGACGATCGTGTAGAGCGCCTTGTCGACACCCGGCTGCCGATGATGCTCTTTGGGAAAAGGAGCGTCATAGATGGCCGTGCGGTAGCGTTCGAGCCGCGCGGGGAGCGATGCAGCCGAATCGAGCGTCTCGACCACTTCGGGATTGCGATACGGAGGCGTCCCGACGAGCATCGTGTACATAATCGCCCCGAGCGCATACACGTCCCATCGCGCATCGGCTGAGGCCGCAAGGTCCGCTTGCTCGGGAGCCATATAAAAGAGCGTACCCAGCGAAGGGGATTGCTCGTGCGACATGCGGCTCTGACCGAAGTCGGCCAGCCGCGGTCGCCAGTCGTGATCCAGCAGAATATTGGCGGGCTTCAAATCGCAGTGCAGCACACCTTTGCCGTGCGCGTAGTTGAGCCCCTCGGCGATTTCGCGCAAGAGCCCAACCGCTTCACTGACGCCCAGCCGGCCGCGGCGGCGAATGAGATCCTCGAGCGAGCCGTTCTCGAGATACTCCATCACGTAGTACGGCGGTTCGGCTTCCCAGCCGACGGTGAGCACCTGAACGATGAAGCGACCGGTCGACATGTTGACCAGATGCTTCACCTCGCGGCCCAGCAGCGACCAGTTCACGCCGCCGCGGTGCAGATAGAACTTGATCGCCACCTCGCGACCCGTGTTCAAATCGCGTCCCATCCAGACTTGCCCGAACGCACCTTGCCCGAGCAGCCGCTCGATGCGCACTCCCGGCACTTCCGCAGGAGGCACGGTGGCTTGTAAGCTCAGCCGCTCGGCCTCGCGCAACTCACCGACCGTCTGTTGCTGTGTAAAATCAGATGACATGCGAGTGGAGTCGGTACTCTCTGGTGGCTTCGTGGGAACTGGTCCAATTATTTTAGTGCTGGCCGTGCGAGCCGGCGCGACGCTCCAACGGACCTGCACTCGGAATGCGAAATTATGACAGGATTTTACGGCATGCGCGACTGTTTTCGAATCTCGGCCAGCCGCCGTGGCCACCCGACACATGGACACCAGATGCTGGCATTTGCCTGTGCCGCCTCAGAGGAATCTCCGCGCTCTCCGCGCCTCCGCGGTGAAAATCGATATCGGCTATGGTTGCTGCTTGCCGCATGCCTCTGGAGTACAGCGACCGCTCACGCGCAGCCGCCGGCCGATCTGCCTCTCTCCGAGTTTCGCCCCAAGCCGCAACTCAAGGTCGAGCAGACGCAACTGACCCGAGCCAAGTTTCCGGTGGTCGATTGCCATTCGCATTTCCGCATCCGACTGAGGCACGATCCCGATGCGCTCGATGCGTTCGTCGGCTTGATGGATCGCAACAACATTGCCGTTTCGGTCAGCCTCGATGGCGGTATGGGTACTGAGCTCGACGAGCATATCCGTTACCTGTGGACCAAGTACCGCGATCGCTTCGTGATCTTCGCCAACATCGACTGGCGGGGCAACGGCGATCCAGACAAGCCCGAGACTTGGGATTGTCACCACGAGGACTTCGCTCATCGCATGGTGATCCAGCTCGAAGCCGCTCACGAGAAAGGAGCCACCGGTCTGAAGGTCTTTAAGTCGCTCGGCCTGGAGATTCGCAATCCCGACGGCTCGCTGGTGCGCATCGACGATCCGCGGTGGTATCCGATTTGGGCGGCGTGCGGTCGGCTCAATATGCCGGTCATCATCCACACGGCCGACCCGAGCGCATTCTTCGAACCGATCACACCGGAGAACGAGCGTTACGAAGAGCTCTCGCGCCATCCCGACTGGCACTTTCCTCCCGACCGCTATCCCTCGCGAGCCGAACTGCACGAGGCGCGCAACAAAGTGATCGCCGATCATCCGCAAACGACCTTCATCGCCGCTCACATGGGCAACGATGCGGAAGACCTCCGCCAGACCGCTGCTTGGCTCGACCGATATCCGAACATGGTCGTCGAGATCGCCTCGCGCATCAGCGAGCTGGGTCGACAGCCGTTCACGACTCGCGACTTTTTGATCAAGTATCAGGACCGCGTCCTGTTCGGCACCGACGGTCCTTGGCCCGAGCTGCGGTACAGCCGCTATTGGCGTTTCCTCGAAACTCACGACGAGTATTTTCCATACTCCGAAAAAGAGTTCCCGCCGCAAGGCTTCTGGCAGATCTACGGCGTGCAGTTGCCCGACGAGGTGCTGCGGAAGATTTACTCTGGCAACGCGGCTCGCACCATTCCCGGCGTCGCTTCGCGGCTGGCAAAGTGAAGAGTTTTTACCGCGGCTCGTGTGGCACTGGCTCTGCCAGTGCTTCTTTTTCGAAGTCTGGGGCTACACAGAACCGGGCAGCGTCCCAACGAGGAATGCGTGCAGGACCTGGCTTTGCACACGGGCCGCGTTCGCATTGGAAGGCAAATGGAAGGTCGCAGCCTTGGTCCTTCGAAGAG
>JBQCEI010000662.1:0-2439 GCA_051960375.1 Aureliella sp.
CGGGCGGTGCTCCTGAAGGAAATCGAGCATCCGCTGGTGGACACTCTGTGGAAACATGCTCGGCAGGCTGCCCGTCGCACCGGCCGGCTGGGTCTGGCTTTGGCCGAAGCCCGCCATGGGCTCGAAGGGGAACTGGGACTACGGACGCTCGAGCTGCCGCTCAGCCACTTGTGCCAGCAACAGAGCTTCGCGCGGTTCTCGATCGAACTGCTGCGGCAATTGCCTCGGCTGCAACAGATCTACAACGCGCAGCGGGGCGCCTACCGCACCGCTCACAA
Organism: Aureliella sp.; assembly: GCA_051960375.1. GTDB lineage: Bacteria > Planctomycetota > Planctomycetia > Pirellulales > Pirellulaceae > Aureliella. The sequence continues at coordinate 279 of JBQCEI010000662.1, forward strand.
CATCCGCAGCGAATCGCATCCGGTTCCCGCGCTGGCTCAGCGGCATGGTTGGATCGAAGCTCCTTGGTGGGTTTATCGCACGAGCAGTCCGACTCGAAAGCATCTCTTCGCCAAGCTCGAGGGGGATAACCTGCTGCTCAGCGATCAGGCGGGCTGGCAAGCGACGATCGAAGGCCCGCTCGATGATGATGACGCGGCCGAGCAGTGGCAAGAGTTCGCCGTCGACGGCGTGCTGCTGCGTCCGCGGGCTCTCATCACGACGATGTTCGTTCGGTTGGTCGTCAGCGACCTGTTTCTGCACGGTATCGGCGGCGGCATGTACGACCAATTGACCGACGCGATCATGCGCGAGCTGTTCGGCATCGAGCCGCCACCGATGTGCGTGGCTACCGCGACGTTGCATCTGCCGCAGGCCGCGGCAGCGGTCTCGAGCACGCTCACCGAAAACCAGGCGGCGGTTCAGCATGAACAGGAAATGCAGTGGCGACTGCGCTATCACCCCGAGGAGCATCTGTCGGCTCCCGATGTGGAAACGCAAGCGTTGCTACAGCAGAAGCAAGAGCTGCTGCGAGCCATTCCGCCGCGCGGAGAAAAGTGGGAGTGGCATCGCCAGATCACTCGCATCAACCAGCGGCTGGCCGAACTCAATCAAGCGGCCATCGAGCACAGCGAACAGCGCGTGCAGGCGCTTGCCGCCGACCAGCGCGAACTGAAGCTCGCCTACTCGCGCGAGCTCAGTTTCTGCTTGTTCGAACTTCCTTACGTCGCTGACGCTTTGAAGGGGCTGGCTGAGCGGGAGTTTGTGCGTCCTGCAGCCAAATGACCGGCCACGGGCAATGGCTGGCCAGCGCCTGAGCTTGATGCTCGTACGCGACGAAGATGCCAACGGCGGAGCGCGGCAAATCGCTCAGCCGAACATCGCCGACAACGCGCCACTCGCACTCTTCGGTCCAGTCTTGCCTCAGCCTCGAGCGACGGCTGGCCGGTTGAAAGAACGGGCGATCTTCTGGACTGAGCCGACGATAGGTTGCTTCATCGCCATAGATGACCGGTCGCGCGCCGAATCGCTCGAGCGCTTGCCGCTGGATGAGCAGCCCGAACGGCTCCCAGTCCCAGCGCCCCAGATGCGGCTGAAAGCTCCGCCGCTGGATGAGCTGGTCGACCGGCACGGCCGAAAAACTGACGCATGGCTTGTCGGTACGATTGAGCGCGGCGCGTCCGCGCAGCACGCCGCTTGCAAGAATGTTTTCCAAGGTCACCAGCGGCGATTCCTCAGGCACATGGCCGGCCATCCACGCCTGCTCGATCCAGTCCATCGCCGCATCAGGCGGCAACGCGCCGCGGGCTCCGCGTACGCAGTGCACGAGGTAACGCGGCGACGCCTCAAGCGGCTGATCGGCTTTTGAGGATGATGCATCAGAATGCCAGAGCGCCAACTTGCTGATCGGTTGCCACAGCGCGGTCTCCGCTTGGGAGCGTTGCCGGCAACCGAGGGGCGCAGGCAGCTGCTCGCGCGGTGGGACGTACCAGCCGACCGCGCCGCGCTCGAGCCAAGCAGATTGCTCAGCGCGATTGGCCGCCGCACCATCGCCGCCCGTCGCCGAGCCGCGCTCAGTCGCGCTGGGCATCCAGACCCACACTGAGCCGGTGCCGAACCGTTGCTCAGCCAGGCGCATCGCGAGCAAGTGAGCAATCGTACCTTCGGGCCGCACCATGAGAGCTCGAACGCGCTGTGCACAGCCGATCGCCACGCGATCTTGCAGCGGCCAACGCTCGAACAGGTCATCGGCAGCTGGCGAGAGCGGAGGAGATAGATACAACTGGCGATCATTGAAAGGCTGGTCGTTGTCGACAAGATGCAACTTGGCGGCCAACCAAGGAGTCCAATCGTGTTCATTGACCGCGGGTAAATCGACTTGCACACACGGCACGGCAGAGCGAGCCAGCAGCGGGTGGACCAGCGGAGCGACCGTCGTACCGGGAACCGAAAGATAGACCGAGCCGCTGCGCTGGATCGCTCGCAAGAGTTGACCGAGCAAGAGCGGCCAGTCGGCCAGCAACCGGCCATAGCGTCCCAGCCGGGAACTGACGATGCTCGTCCAGCACGCATCGCCCAGGAACCACTGCGAGTGCCCTAACACCAACCGCCGCCCAAGCCACT
>JBQCEI010000663.1:0-2932 GCA_051960375.1 Aureliella sp.
ACCTGCCGCTCTACGAAGCCACGGCGAAATGATCCGTTTTTTTGGTGCCTTAGTGTCTTGGTGGTTCATTCCAGATAGAGGGAACCACGAAGACACCAAGACACGAAGTTCTTTCACCTGAGCGCAAATAAAAAGAGCCTGCTTGGGCGGCTCGTCCAAGCAGGCTCTCTCCGACCGTGAAAGCGAGCCTAGGCTGATACAGCCTTAATTGCTGCCATACTGCGGCAGCTGTGCTACTAAGATCACGGGACCTCCCTGGAGAACAGGATACAGTGCTCTTCTCCGGGAACCTGACAAAGTGTTGGTTACTTTGTTGATCTCCCAGTAATGCAGCCCCTGTGCCAAAGAACATCGGGAGGCGCAATTCGGAAGATTTCTCTTCCAAAGTGCCTCCAAGGCGAGTCGAGGCGATAAGGTAGGGCGATTAGTCAAACCTGGCGGGCGAGCACGCCAGTTACCAGGCTGGAGGGCGAAGGAAGAAACTTCCGTCGATGGGAAGAAACTTCCGTCGGTCGGTTTTTCACCGCGGAGACGCGGAGAGCGCAGAGCATGCGCGGAGGAAAAAGAAAAGATTCGCTAAAGCTTCGGGACCGACGGGATGCGGCGCAGCGGCAGCTGCGGGAAGCTGATCGCCAGACGAGCCAGGGTCTCAGCCGTCATGCGCAGGCGGTAGCCAAGCCCGGCCGGTTCGCGCCACAAATGCCGCAAATGTTTCACCGCCGTCCGCGGCGCGTAGCCCTTGGCAGCCATGCGGGCCCATTTGCCAGGTCCCGCTGCGCTGCGAGTCCCCTCGGGAGCGAGCAGCAACTCGGGCGGCACGCTCAAGCCGCGCAGCGCATGCGCCTCGGTCAGCAGCTGGTTCATGCGCTGCCGCTGCGTGGCGGCGCGCTGCCAACAGATGCTGCCGGCGTGCAAGCGATAACACAGCACGACCTCGGGCAGATTCGCTAATCGCCCGCGAAGAGCCAGTCGCAACCACAGGTCGTGATCTTCAACCCACTCGTACTCGCTGCGATAACCGCCGATGGCCGACAGAGCGCTTGCGCGAATCAGCGTCGTCGGATGGAACAGACCGGTGCGCCGCTGGAGCAGCGCTTGTTCGATCTGCTCGTGATCGGCCGCGAGGCGATCGATGCCCAGCGGATCGGAGTCTGCGTCGATCTTGAGAATCGCTCCGCCGACGGCCACATGCTCCGGATGCTCGCGCAGGAAAGCGACCTGGCGGTCCAGCCGCTCGGGCATCGCGATGTCGTCGCTGTCCATCCGGCAGATGAGAGCTCCCTTGGCCATGGCGATGCCGCGATTGAGCGTCGCCACCAGGCCGGCGTTCTCTTGATGCACGACGCGGACGCGCGAGTCGCGCTCGGCGAGCGCGTCGAGCATCGGGCCGCTCGCATCGCGGCTGCCGTCGTCGATGCAGATCATCTCCCAGTCGGTAAAGCCCTGGGCCAGCATGCTGCCAAGAGCCGCTGGCAGGTACCGCTCGGCATTGAAGACCGGCAAGACGATCGAAACGAGTGGGTCGGGCATGACGCGGTTACGTTCCTCTGCGCTTTCTCAGCGCTCTCCGCGTCTCCGCGGTAAAAAACTCTTAAGCAGCCGCTAGCTGCACCGCCGGGTCGTCCACCAAGTGCCAGCCTGCGCATGCCAGATGCCGATCATCAAGCGTCCCTGGATGGAACCAACGCCGCGGCGCGACGACATGCCGCTCGGCGCGCTGGCCCAGCCAAGCGCCCCACCAACTGAAGGTGCTGTTAGCGATCACGATGCTTTCGGCCGCCGACATCAGCGACAGATCTTCGTGCGCGGAAGCGCTGGTGGTGTGCTCGACGAAATGAACAGGGCAGGGGAGAGCCAGATGCTCGCGGCACCACGCGATGTCATTGGAAAAGACGTAAACTTCGACGCTGTTGCGCTCGGCCAGGCGAGCCAAGACGCTTTGGCGATAGTACTCGAGGCTCAAGTTGCGATAGATGGCGGCCGCTTGCGGATTGGTAACGTAATCACCGCGGCGGACGTGCAGTGCAAGGCTCGCAGTCGTCAGCATTCGTTCTCGCAAACGCTCCGTTTCGGCGCTCACCGGCCCGCGCACGCGGAAGTGCTCGCGCACCAGATCGGCCACATCGCCAAAGAAACGCTCGCTCTGCCAGTAACCGACCAGATAGCTATCGTCGGGAGCGTGTAGATATTTTTCTGCAAAGCCGAAGGGCTTCTCGCGAACGCGCTGCAGTCGGTCTAGGGCGAACCAGGAAGTTTTCTCGGCATCAGCCGAGCGATACCGCCGCGGCAGGCGGCGCATTTCATCGCGGCGAAGCTCGCGGGCGGGCACGTCGAAGCGATCGAGCAGATAACCGTGCGCCGGCTTGTCGGCATACGAAGAAAGGTCCAGCACCAATTCGCTCTGGTGCCGGCGAGCCAGTTGCATTCCGAAGGCCACTTGGAAAAGTTGGTTTCCCAGCCCGCCTTCGATGCGTGCGACGATCATGTGATGACTTCCCTGTCAAAGACTCCTTATAACTCGCTGGATTGTAGATCCTTGCGGCTCCTGAGCACAACTTCAGTTCTGGCAGGCGTTTCTTACCGCGGAGGCGCGGAGAGCGCAGAGGGAGAGCGCTAAGGGATTTTTTGACTTTACAGCTGATTGCTGGCTAGCGTGAGCAGTTTGGCTCGCTCGTCCCAGTAATCGAGCGCGGCGACTCGCAGGTCGACCGGCAGTCGCGAGGTGGTCGCATCGAAGTACTGAGGACTGAGATTGAAGAGAATCTGGTTGAGAAAATCGTCCGGGATCTTCGGTTCGACGACATCCAAAGCCGCCCCGACTTTGTGAAAGACGTTCGGTAGCGAGCGTTGCTGGATGGTGGACTGGCTGGCGGCCGCGAGGCGGCGAAGTTGTTGCTCGGTGGAGACGAACCGGCGAGCCGACGCAGCCGCT
>JBQCEI010000664.1:0-6308 GCA_051960375.1 Aureliella sp.
CCGTTGGAACTTCCAATGGTAACTCTTAAAGCTTCCGCGTCCTCGTTTCCTGGCGCTGGAGCGACTCCAGCTCGTACAGGGCCTTGGCACTTCGAATCAGAAGACACTGGCATAGCCAGTGCCACACAGTACTCCGCGGTAAAAAAACAATCTATGGAACGCCCGCGATCCAGCCTGATCTCGCGCATCAGCGCCGTGGCCGTCATGCTCATCGTTATTGCATTGTTGGCAACCGCGCGCACCTTATCCCCGAGCCCGCTGGGCTACGGCACGCATCAGCAGCTCGGCTTGCCGCCATGCACCTCGGTGGCGCTGCTGGGCCTGCGCTGTCCGGCGTGCGGGATGACGACCTCGTGGAGCTATGCGATGCGGGGACAGTGGGGCAGCGCTTTAAACGCCAATGCGGGGGGCCTCGGTTTGGTGCTGATCGCTCTGGCGTACATTCCAGCCTTCTGCTATTACCTTGCGCGAGGCTACTGGAGTCGCCATGGATGGCTGTCATTCAGTTTGGCCCTCAGTCTGAGCGCGGCTTTGTTGGTCGCAGCCGGACAATGGCTGACGCGGCTCATGTAAGTTGCCCCTTTCGCCCCGAGCGGCGAAGAGGCGACGGACCACCAGAGCGTAGCGTTTTTTGCAAGGAATGCAGGATGCATCGGGTACCTATGCTGCGCTGTCTGGCTTGGACATTGCTGTTCGTCGCTGCGCTGACAGGAGCCAGCGGCTGTGTGAACCTGGCATCGAACCTCATGTACGCCTTCGGCAAGAACAAGGCGCCAGGCGAATACGACGGCTTCAAAGGCAAGAAAGTCGCGATCGTCTGCGGCAACGACCGCGGCCTGAGCAGCGATGCTACGTCGACGCTGCTGACGCGCTATCTGGAAGCCCTGCTGAGCAAGAACGTCAAAGACATCACGATCATCAAGCAGGACAAAGTCGACAAGTGGCTCGACACCAATGGCTGGAGCGAAAGCGACTATCAGGAGATCGGCAAAGGGGTCGGCGCCGATCAAGTGCTGGCGATCAACATGAGCAACGTCACGCTGCGCGACGGTTTGACGCTGTACAAAGGCAAAGCCGACATCTCGGTCAGCGTCTATGATGTGGCCGACGATGGCCGCGTGGTTTTCCGCAAAAACTATCCCGAGTTCGAATATCCGAAGATCGGCGGACCGACGATTACCGACACGTCGGAAGCTCGCTTCAACGTTTTGTTCCTGACGGTTGTCAGCAAGCGGATTGCGACGCTATTCTATGATGCCGACCCGAACGAACTGTTTGCGATGGACGCCGTTTCCGCCAGTTTCTGAGTTTGCCCTCACGTGCCGCACATCTTTCGAACCACCGACATCCGCGGGCGCTTCATCTTGCTGGGCACCGGGACATCGGTGGGGGTGCCGGTCATCGGTTGCGGCTGCGAAGTGTGCACCAGCCACGATCCCAAGAACCAGCGGACGCGCTCGGCCGCGCTGGTCGGTCTGCCCGAGGGGAACCTGCTGATCGATACGCCGCCGGAGCTGCGGCTGCAGTTGGTGCGCGAAGGGGTCGGCATCGTCCATGCGGTCGCCTTTACGCATGAACACGCTGACCACATCTTCGGGCTGGACGATCTGCGGCTCTTTCCGTTCGTCTTGAAAGCCCCGGTGCCGCTGTACTGCGAACCGTTCGTCGAAGCCCGGCTGCGGCACAGTTTTGATTACGCCTTCAACAACAATCTTCCCGAAACGCATCCCGGAGCCACGCCGAAGCTCGAGCCGCGGCCGCTGGGGCTCGAGCCGCTGGAGATTCTTGGAGCGCGCGTTGAGCCGATGCGGCTAGCGCATGGGCCGCGGTTCAATGTGCTCGGTTTTCGCATCGGCAACATCGCCTACTGTACCGACACCAATTCCATCCCTGAAGAGAGTTATCAGATTCTGGAAGGGGTGGAATACTTCATCGTCGACGCCTTGCGGCTGGAGCCGCACGCGACCCATTTTCATGTCGACGCCGCCCTGGCCGCGGTCGAGCGCGTGCGGCCGCGGAAGGCATATCTGACGCACGTTTCGCACGAGCTGGAATACCATCGCACTTGCGCGTGGCTGCCCGAGGGGGTCGAGCTAGCCTATGACGGGCTGAACCTGCCGCTGGAGCTGTGAGTCCTTAGCGGCGGACGTGCCCACAGGCCGGTTTTACCGCGGAGGCGCGGAGAGCGCGGAGAAGAAGGCTGATCTGCGCCGGTTTGGCGTCCTTGAGCGATTGGCTCATCGCAAGTAAGATGCTCGGTTTGTCCGCAAGGGCCGGACACCCAAAGGTATGGCTGGAAAGGTAGATTTTTCATGCGGCACGTGATTTCGGCTCTCGTGCAGAACGTTCCCGGTGTGCTGGCGCACATCTCGGGCATGCTGGCTTCGCGCGGTTACAACATCGACTCCTTGGCGGTGGGCGCGACTGAGAACCCAAATCTTTCACGAATGACGTTCGTGGTGGTGGGCGACGATCGGGTGCTCGAGCAAGTCACCAAACAGCTCGAAAAGATCGTCACCGTCGTCGACGTTATCGACATCAGTGCCCAGGATTACGTCGAACGCGACTTGATGCTGATCAAGGTCAAGGCCTCCCCGGGCCGCGCCCGCAGCGAAGTCCGCGAGCTGGTCGATATCTTCCGCGGCAAGATCGTCGATGTCGGCGCCGAAGACGTCATGATTGAAATCTCCGGTCGCGAGAACAAGATCGACGCCTTCATCGAACGCATGCGCATCTACGGCATCATCGAACTGGTCCGCACCGGCCGCGTCGCCTTGGTCCGCGGGGCTCAAGGAGCCGCTCGCGAGACCGAACCGACCCCAGCACCGACGAGCGTCCTGTAAAGGCGAGCGCTGGGTTCATCAGCCGGCACGCAGCAAGCGTCCGGTTCCCCGCCGAAAACCGGGGGCCAACGCCCGCCGGCTAATTACCAGGCCGCTGCAAACCAAGCCACTCCCGGGCGCCGGGATTCCTCCCGAGCACCCATTTTCCGCATCACCAACCTATCGCTAGAGCCACTCGAGCAGAAAGCACGCTGAGCAGAAAGCATTATGACCGCTAAGATCTACTACGATAACGACGCCGATCTGTCCCACCTCAAAGATAAGACCATCGCCATCCTGGGCTACGGCTCGCAGGGACACGCGCAAGCTCAGAACCTGCGCGACAGCGGCTGCAATGTGATCATCGGTCAACGCCCCGGCGGCGCCAACTACGACCTGGCCAAGCAGCACAAGTTCGAACCGATGTCGGTCGAAGATGCGGTCAAGAAGGCCGACATCATCAACATCCTGCTCCCCGACGAAGTCCAAGGCGACATCTATCGCCAGTACATCAAGCCCAATCTCAAGCCGGGCAACGTGCTGATGTGTTCGCACGGCTTCAACATCCACTTCGGCCAGGTCGAACCGCCCAAGGGGGTCGACACGCTGCTGGTCGCGCCCAAGGGCCCGGGGCACCTGGTTCGCAGCGAGTTCGTCAAAGGGGGCGGCGTTCCGGCGCTGATCGCTCTAGGTGAAGGGGCCAGCGAAAAGACCCGTCAGATCGGCTTGGCTTACGCCAAAGGCATCGGCGGCACCCGCGGCGGCGTGATCGAAACCACCTTCGCTGAAGAAACCGAAACCGACCTCTTCGGCGAACAAGTCGTCCTTTGCGGCGGCGTCAGCGAACTGGTCAAGGCAGGCTTCGATACGCTGGTCGAAGCGGGCTATCAGCCCGAAATGGCTTACTTCGAGTGCATGCACGAACTGAAGCTGATCGTCGACCTGTTCTATCAGGGCGGTCTGAACTACATGCGCTACAGCGTCAGCAACACCGCCGAGTTCGGTGACTACACCCGCGGTCCGCGGATCATCACCGAAGAAACTCGCAAGGAAATGAAGAAGATCCTCTACGAAATCCAGAGCGGCCAGTTCGCTCGCGACTGGATCCTCGAGAATCGCGCCGGCGCCCCGGCCTTCAAGGCTCGCCGTCGCCTCGAGCGTTCGCACTTGATCGAACAAGTCGGTCGCCGCCTGCGGAAGCTGATGACCTGGATCGATTCCAAAGAGGTTTGATTGCCAAACCGAACTGAGTGCCTTCGTGTCTTAGTGTCTTAGTGGTTCCTTCACTGAGATCACCACAAAGACACGAAGACACGAAGGAAGTTGCTCAGTGTCCGACACTTCCCAGCCGCAGAACCAACCGATCCAGTTGCGCGGCGTCCGCGTTCATAACCTCAAGAACGTGGACGTCGATATCCCGCGCAAAGCCTTGGTGGCCGTCTGCGGCGTAAGCGGTTCGGGCAAGACTTCGCTGGCTCTCGATACTCTCTATGCCGAAGGGCAGCGGCGCTACATCGAGAGCTTTTCCGCTTACACGCGGCAGTTCCTCGAGCGGCTCGACAAGCCCGACTTCGATTCGATCACTAACCTGCCGCCGGCCCTGGCCGTCACTCGCCGCGGCGCCTCGCGCAGCAACCGCAGCACGATCGGCACCGCCAGCGAAACGCTCGACTATCTGCGGCTGCTCTACAGCAAGATCGCCGACCTGTTCTGTTACGATTGTGGCCGGCCCGTCGTCAGGCACGATCCGGCCAGCGTCGCTCGGCTGGTGGAAACGCTGCCGGCCGGCGTGAAGATGATGATCGGCTTTCGCACCCACTGGGAAGATGTCGGCGAGCGAGCGACGATCCTGGCCGACTTGCAAGCCAGCGGTTTTCTGCGACTGGCCAGCGGTGGCCGCATCTTGCACTTGGCCCAGCAAAGCCGCGAAGAGCTCAGCGAAGCGTTGCCCGCGGCCGGCCACGTCTGGGTGATCGTCGACCGCGTCCGCGGCGGCGAGACGCTCGGGCGCACGACTGAAAGTCTCGAAAACGCTTTTCAAAGCGGCAACGGCGAGATCGCTCTCTTCGTTGAAGCCCAGAGCTCACCCGAAGCGACTGAGGCGGTTGAACGCATCGGGGGACGCCCCGCGACTGAAACGCTCGACGATGTCGTCTGGCACGTCATCCTGCTCAGCTCGCAACTCCGCTGCCTGCACTGCGGCATCGATTATCCCAACCCCGAGCCGCGACTGTTCAGCTTCAACAGCCCGCTGGGAGCTTGCTCGCTGTGCGAAGGTTTTGGTGACACGGTCGACCTCGATATGAACCTGGTCGTCCCCAACCCAAGCCTCACGTTGCGCGAAGGAGCGGTCGCGCCGTGGAACACGCCCAGCACACGCCCCTTCTTTGATGAGCTCGTTCGCACCGCCAGCCGCACCGGCCTTCGCCTTGATGTCCCCTACAGTCGGCTGACCGATGCCGAGCGCAAGAAGATCATCGAGGGAGTGCCATCGGCCGGCTTCGATGGGCTGAAAGGCTTCTTCGCTTATCTCGAGCGCAAGAAGTACAAGATGCACGTCCGCGTCTTCCTCAGCCGCTGGAGATCGTACTCGCGGTGCGGGCTGTGCGAAGGCAAGCGACTCAATCCGCAGGCGCTCGCCTTTCGCGTCGGCGGTTTGAACCTGGCCGAAGTCTGCGCGCTGGAGATCGATGCAGCGCTCGAGTTCTTCAAGCGCCTGCATGATGGCAAACCAGTTGATGGCAAGTCCGTCGACGGAGAGCAAGTTGAGGGCGAACAAGGTGATGTTGAGCAGCGGGCAGAGGCATTGAGCCCGCGGCAGCGTGCCGTCGGCGGCGAGTTGCTCGAACAAGTGTGGATGCGGCTCGGTTATCTCCAAGCGGTCGGGCTGGGCTACCTGACGCTCGACCGCACCTTGCGAACGCTCAGCGGCGGCGAGTGCCAGCGGACGGCGCTCACGGCGGCGCTTGGTTCGAGCCTGGTGAACATGCTGTACGTGCTCGACGAACCGTCGGTGGGTTTGCATCCGCACGACGTCGCGCAGCTCAGCGGCGCGATCGAAGGTTTGGTCAAGCGCGGCAACACGGTGGTGATGGTCGAGCACGAAGAAGCGTTGCTCGAGAAGGCCGACTGGCTGATCGAGGTCGGCCCGAGCGCAGGCGCAGGCGGCGGCCGCATCACCTTTGCCGGCACTTTGCCCGAGATGATCAAGTCGAAGAAGAGCCTCACCGGCGATTACTTGAGCGGTCGCCGCAACGTGCCGATGCCCCAAGAGCGACGCCCTAACAATCGCGGCTGGATCAAGCTAGTCGGCTGCACCGGCCACAACTTGCAGAACCTCACCGTCGAATTTCCGCTGGGAGTCTTGTGCCTGGTCACCGGCGTCAGCGGCAGCGGCAAAAGCACGCTCGTGCAGGATACGCTGCACGGCGCACTGCTCTCGCGGCTGAACAAACCCGGCACGGCGACGCTCGACTACGAAGATGT
>JBQCEI010000665.1:0-6811 GCA_051960375.1 Aureliella sp.
CGGCTGCCGATGCCGACAGCGAACCCGTGGTGCTCCCCTTCCCTACCGCGGCACAGTCTGCACCCGCGCCAGCCGCAGCCACGCCCGCCGCGGCATCCAGCGCGGCATCCAGCGCGGCATCCAGCGAGGCATCGACCGCCCCGGCCGCTCAAGAATCGGCGCCTGCCATTACCACGCTCGACCAGATCCTCGAACTGCCGCCGCGAACGATCGCCCGCGTGCTTGCGGCAGCGCATGGCGAAGTGGTGCTGCTCGCGCTGGCCGGTGCATCGCCCAGTTTCATGCATCGCTTCACGACCATGCTTGAAAAATCCGATGCCCGCGCCCTGCAAGCTCGGCTGAGAGCGCTCGGAGCCATCAACTTGCAAGACATCGATGAAGCGCAGCGGCGCTTGTGTGAACTCGCTTCCTACATCGTCGGCCAGATGCGCATGCGACGGCCCATTGCCACCCCCTCGCGTGCCGCCGCTTGAGCGGGCTGATCACTTCGCAAAGCTTTGATCCCACCTATGGCCACGATCCTTAAACAAGAACAGATTCAGCAATCGGGCGACGTCAATCGCTTGGTGGCTTTCAACATCGACGATGTGCAGCAGCGGGCGCAGGCGTACTTAGCTCAAGTGCGCGAACAAGCCGCCGGCATTCTGGCTGCCGCCAAGAGCGAAGCCGACCAGCAGCGGGCCTCGGCTCGCGCCGCCGGCGTCGCGGAAGCTCAAAAGACGATCGCCGAGCAAGTCGAACAGCGGGCTCGGCAGCTCACCGAAGAACGCATTCGCACGGCCACCGCCGCCTGCCAGCAAGCGGTCGACAGCCTGACCACCGACACGACTGCGTGGCTGCAAGAGTGGCGCGATCTGACCGTCGACTTGGCGATTGCGATGGCTGAAAAACTGGTGCGGCAGTCGATGGCTCAAGGGCTCGAACCGCTCCGCGTCTGGCTCGAAGAAGCGCTCATGATGATGCGCGATGCTCGCGACGTGCACATCTTGGTGCATCCAGACGATTTCACTTGGGCCGGTCGCTACTTGCAGCAGATGGCCAAGCACGTGCCGCATGCGGGCACCGCCGAGATCTTGCCCGACCCCGAAGTCAGCCGCGGCGGATGCATCGTCCGCTGCCAACACGGACAGATCGATCAGCAATTGGAATCGCAACTCGCGCGGCTGGGAGAGCAACTCAAGTGAGAGAATCGTTCCCCGCCCTGCCCGACCGCGCAAGCCTCAAGCGCTCGATCCAGCGAGCTGCCGGTTCTGGCATCGAAGGCTCGGTCTGGTCGCTGGGGCGCAACGCGCTCGAAGTCGTTTGCTTGCCGGTGCCGATGGGATCGGTGTGCGAGATCCGCCGCCGCGTCGGCGGTCCGCTGGTGGCGGAGGTGATTGGGTTCGAAGGGGCCAAGACGTTGCTGGCGCCGCTGGACGGCGCCGACGGTATCTCGCCCGGTGATCCAGTGCGGTTGCTACACAGCGCGGCTCGCGTACCGGTGGGCCCTGAACTAATTGGCCGCGTGATGGATGCAGCGGCGCAGCCAATGGATGACTTGGGGCCGATTGTGGCGCTCGATCGCGTGCCGCTGGATAGTCCGCCGATCACGGCGATGCAGCGACCACCGATCGATCATGTTTTGTCGACGGGCATTCGCACGATCGATTCGCTGCTGACGCTCGGTCGAGGCCAGCGCATGGGCATCTTTGCCGGCAGCGGTGTCGGCAAGAGCACCCTACTGGCGATGATGGCTCGCGGCACCGATGCCGAGGTCGTCGTGATCGGTCTGATCGGGGAGCGAGGTCGCGAAGTGCAAGAGTTCCTGCAGCGCGAGCTAGGCGAAGAAGGCCGCCGCAAGTGCATCACGGTTGTGGCCACGAGCGATCAACCGGCTCTGCGGCGCGTGCAAGCGGCGATGACGGCGACGGCGATCGCAGAATACTTTCGCGACCGCGGCAAGCACGTGCTGCTGATGATGGATTCGGTGACGCGCTTTGCGATGGCGCAGCGCGAGATCGGTTTGGCGGCCGGTGAAGCGCCGACGACGCGCGGTTATCCGCCGAGCGTCTTTTCGATGTTGCCGCGCTTGGTCGAACGCGCTGGCACGAGCACCACCGGTTCGATCACCGGCATCTACACCGTGCTGGTCGAAGGGGACGATACCAACGAACCGATCAGCGATACCTTGCGCGGTTTGCTCGACGGTCACATCGTCCTGTCGCGCAAGATCGCTCAGCTGGGCCGCTATCCAGCGATCGACGTGCTGGTCAGCTTGAGCCGTTTGCAAAATCACCTGGCCGCCCCCGAACACATGGCGGCCGCCGCCCGCGTCCGCTCGCTGCTGGCGACTCACAAAGAGAACGAAGATTTGATCGCCATCGGAGCTTACCAGCGCGGCGTCAACGCGCAGATCGATCACGCCATCGCCGCGAAACCCGCGATCGACAGTTTCCTCGGCCAGCCGAGAAACCAGATCGCCAAGTGGGCTGAGTCAATCGAAGGGCTGAAGAAGCTGGCGACTTAACGAGGCGCATCACCCTCCGCGCTCTCCGCGCCCTCCGCGGTAAAAAAACAGGACCCCGCATGAGCACATTCCGTTTTCGATTATCGAGCATCATGCGGCTGCGCATCCGCGAGCGCGACAAGGCGGCCCAGGCGCTGCAGCAAGCGCAATTGGCCAAACAGAAATTGCTCGATCAGATCGAAGCCCTCGAACAGGAGAGCCGCGAGCAAGCTTCGCTCCGCGGCGAGGCCAGCCTCGGGCAGGTCGACATCCAGCGGTTGCTCGATGCCCAGCGTTACCAGATGAACCTGCTGGAAAACATTCGCTCGATCCAGAGCAACGTCGCCCTGATCGAACAGGAAATCGAAAAACGGCGGGCTAAGCTTGTCGTGTGCGAACAAGGCGTCAGAGCGCTCGAGAAACTCGAGGAAACCAAACGCGCGGCCTGGCAGGCGGAGCAAGCAGAACGCACGCAGGCCAGCCTCGACGAATGGGCCAGCTTTCAGCACTTTCAGCGCAGTGTGGAGCCGTAAGCCAACATGAGATTTCTACTGCGTCTGTTTTCCGCCTTTTGCGTAGCCACCGTCATCGCCCAGCTCATCATCCTGGCGCTGGTCGCCGCCCGCGGCAATCTGCACCGCGAGTCGATGACCAAAGCGATCGCTCTGTTCAACGGCATCGATATCTCCGGCGTGCAACTCCGCAAAGCGATGGAAACGGTGCGCACGGCTCCGGTGCCGACCTACGACGAAGTCCTGGCCCAGCGAGCCCAGCAGAATCTGAACCTCGAGATGCGCGAACGCTCGATCCAGCGCTACGTCCAACAGTTAGAAGCGATGCAAGCTGATCTGAAAAAGGAGCAGGCCGCCTTCGATCGCCGCAAGGAAGCTTTCTACGAACTGCTCGATCAGATGGCCAAACAAGCCAAGGAAGGAAATCTAGGCGAAATACAACGCACGCTCGAAGCCTTACCCCCCGACCAAGCGAAAACGCTGATCATCAAGATGCTCGATGCGGAGCAAATGAACGATGTTGTGGCAATCATTAAAGGCATGTCGCTGGATAAACGAAAAAAGATCCTAGGAGAGTTTACCAGCGAGAAAGAGGTTACCCAGCTTTACGAGGTTATCAATCAGTTGCGTTTGGGGGAACCGACCGCCAGCGTAATCGATGAAGCTCGCAACGCTGAGCAGCAGGACAGCCCTTGATGCCATGCCGTTCGCAACCGCTTTAAGACGCGCGGTGAATTGCACGGCGTCCAAGCGGAGTCCCCTCTTTCTTTCCAAGCAAGGCTCATCTCGGAATCGAGTGGGTAAGGCGAGGTCGCTTTGGGGACTTGTGTGCCACTGGCCTTAGCCAGTGTCTTCCATGTCGAAGTTAAAAGCTGACAAGAACACGCTCCTTTCCAATACCCGAGAACCGGGTGGAAGGAATGCTAGCTGAGGCTTTACTCGAACTTGGAGCACACGTCCTCGTGCCTCGCTTCACACTTCGAAGTGAAGACACTGGCTAAGGCCAGTGGCACACAAGGCCACTAGAATCCGAGATGAACCCAAAGCAAGTCCATAGGGGGGACGAGCGATGGATGGTTCAATTGCCACTTCGGCCAGCGTGCGCCTGCGCGAACAACTGCGCGGCGCCTTCCATGCACCGGCCGGCGACGCACAGGCCGGTCTGTTCGAAGAACTGCTGCGCATGCCCGTGCTGCAGTCGCGTCCCGATTCCAAACCCAAAGCATCGGATGGCGAGAACGACGTCCTAGCGGAAGCCGCTGCGGCCAAGAGCAGCCAAAAGTCTTCCACCAAGCCGGCCCGCGAGAAAGCGAGCGATGCCGACGACGATGCGCGCGACGACGAACCGGCCGAAAATGCCGAGGCTACCGCACTAGTCCCGCCCGTTCCGACTCAGCCGAGCGTCGTGGAAGCACCGCCGCAGCCGGCCAAGAAAGTTGCGGCGACCGCCAAAGACGCAGCCGCTCAAGCGCAGCCGGGCGTGCACGACGCAGCCAATGCCGACCAGCAATCGCGCGGTAACCATAAAGAACCCGCGGCCGCCGCAGGCGACCAGCCGCCTCAGACGGTCGCCACCAGCCAAGCCCCTGCTGCGACTGCAGAGGATAGCGGTCAGCCTCAAGTCGTCGATGCGGCTCCTGAACAGCCGACGGCGCCGGCGGTAGAGTCTGCCGTCCCGACCGATCAGCCGCAAGCGGCCGTGACCGCTTCGCCTGAAGGAGATGCCGCTCAGTCCGATCGAACGCCGCATCGAGCGGCTGAAGCAAAAACAGCGGCCAAAGATGCGAACCAAGTCCAAGCGGCTCCAGTTGCCGCACCGGCTCAAGCTCAAGCTGGAAACGAATCGCACGCGCAGGCCAAGACGCAGGATCAACAGCAAACGCATTCGGCCTCGCCAACGGATGCCCAATCGGCTGTCCCGCAAGCTCAAGCGCCAGCTGACAAGCCATCGGCTCGCGACGATGACGATGGAGATCGTCGCGACAAGTGGTTCCTCAAAGACAGCGATCGCCCGCGCGCGGATGATGCGAAAGCGGATGCAGCCAGCGCCAAACACGATCGCCCTGCGGTCGAGCTGCCGCCGCCGGTTCCTACCGCGGCGGATCCCGCGAGCGCTCCAGCCGGCAGCGATGCGCTGGCGGCGCTCGACAACACAGTATCGATCGACGGCGCGCCATCAGTGCCGCCGGTCGACTTGTCTACAGTCGCTGCTGCGGCTGCTCAGTCGAGCGTCGGCGGCAGCAGCGGCACCGGTGGCAGCGCTGGCGCAGCTCGCGGCGAAGCACGTGTGGCGTCGCCGAGCGTCGGCCAGGTAACCGGCTCGCCAGCGAGCACGAATGCGTCGAATCAAGCATCGGCCGCGGGCAAGGCCGAGCGCGACAAAGGGGGCGTGGCGGCCTTGAGCCAACAGGAACGCGTGCGCTTGGTGCAGCGCGTGGCACGCAGCTTCTCGCGCTTGGGCCCGGAGGGCGGGCAAGTGACGCTGAAACTGCACCCGCCGCAGCTCGGCGTGCTCAACATGTCGGTGCGAATCGAGGGGCAAAGCATGACGGCCAAGTTGCACACCGAGACGGCCGGCGCCCGCGATGCGATCCTCGAGAACCTGCCAGTGCTCCGCGAACGCCTGGCTGAGCAAGGAATCGAAGTAGAGAGTTTTCATGTCGAAGTGACCGGCGACCGCAATCTGGCCGCCGACAGCCAGTCGCAATCGCAGGCTCAAAACGCGTTTGGCGGCGACTCATCGGATCAGTCGCGCGGTGGACCGCGGAGCGTCGACTACCGCCGGTTCTCGCGAAGTGGTAGCGACTTGCAAGCAGCGGGAGCCGGCGCGATGCGCGGTTCGGACATCGCCCGCTGGTCGATGCCTTCTCTACCTGAGCGCACGCTGGATATTCGCGCCTGATGACCAGTTTTTCAGTTGAGCATTGTGTGGCACTGGCTCCGCCAGTGCTCTTATTTTCGAAGTTGGCGACGTGAGATCCTCGGAGGGTTTCTACCGCCGAATACTTCGACCTCGCCGGCGCCGTTGGAGCAATTTATCGTCGCCCTGGACTTGGTACTTCGAAGGGAGAAGACACTGGCAGAGCCAGTGCCACACGATCGCGTCCTCCGCGGTAAAAAATCGAAGCCGGGGCGCGTCACAAATCGCCCGACAGGCTTACACTTTACCTTTTCCGCATCTTATCCAGTTAACCAGTTGATTGTCGTTCTATGAGTTCGTCGAAGGCGTCTCCGGCTCCGGCCGTCAATTCGTATCCGCTGCACTGTCCTCGGTTCTGGCACGGCATGCCGACGGGATTGTGGTGGTCGCTGTTGGCCAAGAACGGCTTTCGCGTGGCACCCGGGCGTTTGCATTTGGCGTTCGGGGTCAGCACGATCACGCCGTTTAACGATGTGCTGGGATTGATGCAGCATGTCGCCTACGGCCGCCGCATTGAGAAGACGGTTCTCGAGCACGATCCGATTTTCATCCTCGGTCATTGGCGCAGCGGCACGACGCTGATGCACGAGCTGATTTCGCTCGACGAACGCTTTGCATCGCCTTCGACGTACGCGTGCTTCGCTCCGTGGCACTTTATCTTGACCGAGAAACTGATGGTCAAGTTTGGCGGGATCTTTCTGCCCGACAAGCGGCCGATGGACAACATGAAGGCCGGCTGGGAGTTGCCGCAGGAGGACGAGTTCGCGCTGATGAACCTCGGGGCTCCGACGCCGTATCTGCGCATGGCCTTTCCCAAAGCCGAGGCGCCGTGGATGAACTTCGTCGACATGCGCGATATCTCGCCGGCCGACTTGCAAGATTGGCGCCGGAAGT
>JBQCEI010000666.1:0-8815 GCA_051960375.1 Aureliella sp.
GCTCGTGCTCGTGCTCGTGCTCGTGCTCGTGCTCGTGCTCGTGCTCGTGCTCTTTGTGCGTTCGTGCCTTCGCGGTGAATCTCCGCCCCTTCATGATGAAAGCGAACGCAGATCAACCTCGAAGGCACAAAGACACCAACGAGTCCCGAGGCGCAAGTGTCCCGGCCGGTCTGGTTCATATCGTGCCAGCATGATTTGACGCACGGCACGATGCCGCAAGCTGGCACAGCTCGGCTCTTGGCTCGTTATTCTTTTCTGTGCCGCTTTTTCTGCGTCACTTTTTCTGCGTCCCTCCAACAGCTCGGCCGGCAGTCGGAAAACATGGGCGCACGCCACCGGCTGGTGCGAAGTGGGGCTGCCGTTGCTGGAGCGTCGCCGCATATATTGCTTGACGGTTGCACTGGTGGTCGATGGGCGACCGCGCGGATGCCTGCGCGCTATCTTCGCGTGGCCATTCTCGGCAGAACGACCAATAAATCGCGCAGCGGCCACCGAAATGGTACGGCAAGTGCAAATGTTCTCGTCGTCGAGTCTGGCGTGGGCCGGACGCCTTCAAGACCTACGTTTGAGGAGAATCGAACATGTTGACGCGCGAAGACGTGCAAGGATCGTGGAACCAAATGGTTGGTGCCGTTCAGCGAAAATATTCTCAGGTCACCGGCGATGATCTGGCGGGGCTCAAGGGAGATGTCAACCAACTGGTCGGCGTCATCCAGCGCAAGACGGGCCAGGCACGCGAAGACATCGAATCGTTCATTCGTTCGCTGGGAAGCAATGCCAGTTCGACGATGAACCGCGTGGCCGAAACGGCCAGCGAGTATGCTTCGATGGCTCAGGACCGCATGGGCGACAGCTATCGCTACATGTCGGACGCTGCTCAGGAAGGCTATCGAGTCGCCCGTCAGACCGTTAAGCAGCGGCCGGTTGAATCGATCGCCATCGCTTTCGTCGCTGGTATTGCCGCTGGCTTGATCACCGGTGCATCGCTCTTTGGCAGCAGCAGTAGCAACCGCCGCTGGTAGTACAGCCGGTCGGCTACGAAGCCCGTCGCTCTGCCTGGTGCCGCTGGTGGCTGACCTTGTCAGCAGCAGCGGTCGGCGTATCGCGGCGGGTCGCATGCTGAACCGACCCGGTGAACGCTGAATCGTACGAGAGCTCGTTCATTGCCGCGCATCTACTACTTCTTGATGAGCGTCCTGTGATCGATGAGTTGGCTATGTCCGAGTTCTTGTTGCGGGGCAGTGTTCAACGTTTCGTGGTCGGAGCTCTTGTCGCTGGATTTCGCGTCGTCGAAGTTTCCCAGCTACAAGTTTCGAGTTGATGGTTCTTAGCCGTAATCCTTGACAGTAGTTGTTGGCAATCGCTCAGTCGCACTGAAAGCAAAGCCCCGCTCATGAACGATACGCTTGCAAGAGACTCGCTTCATATTTGTGAGAAGATGGCGGCGGTGCGCAGCCGCGGCCTGGTCAACGCTCGCGAGTTGAGCGAAGAGGTGGAGCGGTTGAGCGACTGGCGCGAGCACGTTCGGGCGCATCCGATACCGATTGCGCTAGCCGCTGCGGTGGCCGGTTACTGGCTGGTTCCCTCGCGTCGCAAGGATAAGACTCGCCACTGGACAGAAACGCGAGTTGAGCAGCCACTGGGCGGACCGCCGACCAAGGTGCGCGAGGTCCACGAGGAGAAAGCCAAGACCGCAGGCATTGCCGGCGTCGGCGGCGCCGTGATGGGCTTTGCCGGCTCGCTGTTGGGCAACGCCGTGCGCAGCTACGTGATGCAACAGATTCAAACCATGTTTCAGAGCAAAGATGATCATGCCTCATTCGTCCAACGGCAGTCACCGACGTATCGCCATTAAGGAGCCGCAGTCCCTCTCCGCTCACGCTGAAAATACGACCGAGCGGGTCGAAGCGGCGCTCAGCGAGATGCAGGATGTCGTGCGTGCGAAGTCGACGGAATTTATACGCCAATATCCCGGTGCGAGTTTGTTGCTCGCCGCAGCGATCGGAGGAGTCCTCGGATGGTTCATCAAGCGACGCGGGTGAACACAGAGAACCGCATCGGCCCGATCCGCGCGGTGACGCAAGGTGCTTCGTCGGTCGTCGCCGATGCGCTCGACCTGGCGGAACTTCAAACCGAACTGCTGAAAGTCGATGCAGCCAACTGCATGCGCCAAGCCAAGCCGTCGGTGACCGGGCTCGTGGTGGCGCTCGCGCTGCTGCTCTCGGCGCTTCCGGTCCTGGGCTCAGGGCTGGCCGAGCTGCTCAGTTGGTCGCTCGAGTGGCCGCTGTGGGTTTGCCAGCTGTTGGTGGGCGGCGTATTCCTGGCGGTCGGCTGCCTAATCGCTTGGATGTCGGTCAAAAAGTTGAAGACGGCCCTGTCGGCCTTCTCGACCAGCCAACGCGAAGGGGCCGCCAACATCACCTGGATCAAGCAAACCATCCTGCGCACGTTCTCCGGAACGGCGTAGCAGGCGAAACAAATCGATGAACTGGTCAGCCGGCGCACGGCAGCATCCGGTTGTCGCGGCAACCGGGGACTGCCGTCCGCCGGCTGATGATTGATAAGCCGCGCTGGCCAATCGCATCGACAGGCGGGGAATGAAAGCGCAATGAAATGAAAACCCAATGAAAAACGCGAAGCGCGGTTTGCCGATGCACATTGCGTCACGTAAGTCGCGGTAGCGATCGTTCGGCTATGAATTTTCTTGAGGAGAAAAACAATGTCTTCGAACACGATGTCGGGAAACCAGGGCACGTCCGGAAGCACGGGCTCGATGGGGTCGGCTTCGGGCTCGCAGCACCGTGAAATGGGCGGTGGTATGCAGCACGAGTATCAAGCTCAGACCGAGGATTTCGCCGAGTTCATGTCGGAACTTGGCGACTCAGTTCAGAAGTACTGCAAGCGGCGGCCGGGCGTCGTCGCCGGCGTGCTTTTCGGACTCGGCTTCTTCTGCGGCTGGAAGCTCCGCCCCTGGTAGGCCGCTGTGCTTCAGCTAAACCTATGAGTGCTGGCTGAAATGCTCTCCGCATCTAGACAGTAAAAAGAGTCTGGAACTGACTTCATGGCGGTAGATCGCGATTGCCGACGGCAAGCCTGGCGATCTCGCCGCCGGAGATCGGAAAGAGCACATCGCCTTCTTTCGTCGCGATGTCGGCCAAACCGGTGAACTCGCCGAACGCCGGGAACACGAGGAAATTCTCCCCCTGCCAAAAGCACGGCACGCGCTCGAGACCTTTGCCGAGTCGTACGCCCGGGTGGATATGCCCGCCCAGCAGAAACTCGTGCTTACCCGCAGCAGGTTCTGCAAGCGGATCGTGGCAGAAGCGAAACGGCCCGCATGTTTCTTCTAGCCGAGCGTCGAGTCCCAACTCATCGAAGAGACGCTGCCGGCGGCGATCGTGATTGCCCAGCACGAGCGTCATCGAGAGCCCTGAATGAACACGGCGCCATTCGGACAGCTCGTGCTCGAAATCGATACCGGCTTGAGTAACCGAATGCACGAGGTCTCCTAGGATCACCAAGCGAGCCGGCTGAAGAGCCGTCACGGCAGCCGAGAGCGTCTGCAGCATGCGCTCCGTGGTTCCCATCGGTACCGGCAGTCCCGCCTTGCGAAAGGTTGCCGCCTTGCCGAAGTGCGAATCGGCAAACAGCAGAATCTTTTCATCCGCCCACCAAGCCATTCGATTGGCCATCAACACCAACTCGGTGCCGGCCACGTTCGCTACACAGCCAGCGAGATCCCTAATACTCATCCTTGGCTTCCCCAGATTCTGCATGGAACGGATTCCTAGTTTCCATTTTTACCGCGGAGACGCAGAGAGCGAGGAGATTCCTCGTTGCATTATAGGGCCGCGATGCAAGTGGCTAGCCCAATGTGGGACGGCAGTCCTCTGCCGTCAGCACCCAGGCAAAAAGCCCCGCCCGCGCCGTGCATGTTCTTCGCGAACCAGCCCCCCGCGCAAAAAGGGTCCAGCAAAAAGGGTCCAGGACTCTTTTCGGTTAAAGAGTCCTGGACCCTTTTTTTAGGCGGGCTGCGAGAAAGGTCGGTGAGCCAACTGTGGGACGGCAGTCCTCTGCCGTCAGCACCCGGCAAGTCGGCCAACTGCGCCCGTCTAGCTCTTCTTCTTCTTCTTCTTCTTTAGACGTCACATCAGGGCCTGATGTGCCACAGACGATTGCTCGCTTTTGTCGCGGCCGAGAACATCCGCGCTTGGTCGGGTTTACGCGATTTCCTAGCGCGGAGTAATCTCCGCGCTCTCCGCGTCTCCGCGGTAAAAAACAGCACGAGGCATCAGTTCGCTTCCGAAGCGGCTTGCTCGAGGCTGGCCTGAAGGCGGGCGATGCGCTGGGCGAACGACTCGCTGCTGAGGCGATCGCGGAGGCGGTCGACGATCAAGGGGAAGGCGAGCGGAGTGGGACGCGAGAGCTCGTGCACCAGGATGCGGCTTTGCTCGAGGCGCAGCATGGCTTGCCGCATTCGCCGCTCCTCGAGTTGTTGCTCGAGCACCTCGCGCCGGGCCTGCTTGAGCAGCAAGTTGTCGGGATCGTACTCGCAGAAAACGTCGTAGAACAAATTGCTCGACGCCTGCAGATGCCTCGAAGGTTTGCGCTGGCCCGGATATCCCTGGAACAGCAAGCCGGCCACACGGGCGATCTCGCGGAACTGCCGCTTGCTCATCTCGGTCGCGTTGAGACTCGAGAGAATGTCCTCGGCGACGCGTTCGACCGACAATAAATTGCTCGCCAGCGCCTCGTCGAGCGGAGCGGGCGTCGGCGAGACGAGGACAAAGCCGTAATCGTTCATCGCCATCGAGAAGGTGATCGGCCGCAGCCGCGACAAGCGCAGCGCCCACAGCGCGGCCAGTCCTTCGTGCACCAATCGTCCTTCAAACGGATAGACGAACAAGTGATGTCCATCCCGATTGCTCAAGCGTTCGATCAGCAGCTCATCGGCCGCTGGCAACGTCGACCAGGCCATTTGCAGTTCGAGCAGCGGACGCACGGCGGTCATCGCCGGCCCTTCGAATTGTCCCGACAGGCTCGCCTCGAGCTGCTCTCGCACCGCTTGCGATAATTCGCTCGAGAGGGGCATGCGGCCGCCCATCCATCGCGGCACGGCGGTGACTGGTCCCCTGCCCCGCTTGACCCAAGCCGTGTTGTCATGCACCCGCACCAGTTCCAGCAACTTGCCGCCCAGCATGAACCGGTCGCCCGGTTCCATCCGGCTGATGAACGACTCTTCGACCGTGCCCAGTCCCTTGCCTTTCAGGTATTTGACTTGCACCGCCGCGTCGCTGACGATCGTGCCGATCGACAAACGATGCAGCGTGGCCAGACGGCGATCGGTCACGCGGTACTTGCCATCGACCAGCGAGATGCGGTGATAGTCGGGATACGCTGTTAGGCTCGAACCGCCGCGCTCGGCAAAGTCGATGACCCAGCGCCATTCTTCGGGGCTCAACTGCTCGTAAGCGGCCGTCGTGCGAACTTCTCGAAACAACTCGTCAGCCACGAAGCCACCGCCCAGTGCGACGGTGACCACATGCTGAGCCAGCACATCGAGCGGCTTCGATAGCGGCACGCGGCTCTCCAGGTGCCCTTCGGCGACCGCCCGCTTCAGCGCCGCAATCTCGACGAGCTCCAGTGCGTGCGTCGGCACGAAGGTAATGCGACTCATTTCGCCGGGGCGATGCCCGCTGCGGCCCGCCCGCTGAATGAGCCGCGCGTTGCCTTTGGGACTGCCGATCTGAACGACTCGATCAACGACGGGAAAGTCGACACCCAGTTCAAGACTCGACGTGCATACGCAGCACCGCAAGCGGCCGTCGCGCAGACGATCCTCGATCCACCAGCGGACCTCCTGATCGAGCGAAGCATGATGCACCGCCATTTGCCCAGCCATCTCGGGCATCTCGGCCAGCAGCGCGCGATACCACAGCTCGGCTTGCGATCGCGTGTTGGTAAATATCAGCGAGCTGGCGTGAGTCCGCACGATCTCTGCAACTTGGGGTGCCAAGCGCTGACCGATATGGCCTGCCCATGGAAAGCGCTCGATATCCGGTGGAATCAGCGCCTCGATTTCGAGCGCCTTGTCGACGTCGCCGCGGACGAGAACCGCTTCGTCGCCCGCCGCAGGTCCGACGAGCGTGCGCAAGGCTTGTTCCAGGTTGCCGATCGTCGCCGACAGACCCCAGACGCGCAGCTGCGGCTGCAAGGTGCGCAGTCGCGCTAGCGCCAGTTCCGCCTGCACACCGCGCTTGCTTCCGAGCAGCTCGTGCCACTCATCGACTACCACCAACCGCAGTTGCGAGAAGCGCTCGGCGCAATCATCGCGGCTGAGCAGCAACGTGAGACTTTCCGGTGTCGTGATCAAGACTTCGGGCAGCGCGGTTCGTTGCCGGGCCCTGACGGCGGCTCGCGTGTCGCTGGTCCGCTTTTCCACATTCCATGGCACTCCAAGCCCCTCGAGGGCCGATCGCAGGTTCGTTTCAATGTCGCTCGCCAGCGCCCGCAGCGGCGTGACCCACAGAACCTGCAAGTGCGAATCCTTGCGCGGCGTGCGCTTGGCTCGCTTTGGGGCTGCTTCGTCGAGCGCTGGGGCGCGAGCTCGGCGCGACCCGCCGGTGAGTGACTTGCTCGATGGCTGCGAGGACAGGTATTCGATGACCGGTCCGAGAAACGCTGCCAACGTTTTGCCGGTCCCGGTGCGGGCATAGACCAGCCCATCGCGGCCGGCCAAGTAGTGCTGCCACGTTTCGCGCTGAAAGCCGAAGGGCTTGCGCTTTAAGCTGCGAAACCAAGCGTCGATCCGCTTCATCGCCGCGGGCGTTGCGGTCGGCGGCGTTGCAGTCGGCCTTGTGCTGAGCGGCTCAGCCGGGCCGGCCGCTTCGCCGTTGTTGCCATGGCCACTCATGATGACGGCGAAGGAGTGCGCAGCATCGCGCGAATGGTCGCGAGCGAATCGGCTTCGGTGATTGGCTTGTCTTCGCGCCAGCGCACGATGCGCGGAAACCGTACGGCGATGCCCGATTTGTGACGGGTCGAGAGCTGAATGTTTTCAAAAGCGAGTTCGAAAACCAGTTCGGGCTTTACGCTGCGCACCGGGCCGAAGCGCTCGAGCGTGTTGTGCCGTACGAAATGGTCGACGCGGCGGATCTCTTCATCGCTCAGCCCTGAGTAGGCTTTCGCAAACGGGACCAACGTATCACCGTCCCAGACGCCGAACGTGTAATCGGTGTAAAGACTCGCGCGCCGGCCGTGGCCGCGCTGGGCGTAGATCATCACCGCATCGATCGTGTAAGGCTCGATCTTCCACTTCCACCAATCGCCCCGCGGACGGCCGACGCGGTACGGTGAACTGAGCCGCTTAAGCATCAGCCCTTCGGCGTTTTGGGCTCGCGAAGTTTGACGCAGCTCGGCCAGCTCTTCCCAGCTCGTAGCGGGCACGATCGCCGGCAAGCGAAACGCACCTGGGCCTTCTTCATCTTGGCGCCCGGCCGCCTCATCACCGAGCGGCAATGCGCTGGCGGCGGCCGCGGTGCGATGAGCTTGCGCCGATGCTTCTTGCACTTGCCGAACCACGCGCTCGAGCAATGCTCGCCGCTCGGCTAGCGGCAGGCCGCGGATGTCGGTTGCCTCGAGCTCCAGGAGATCGAACGCCAGAAATGCCACTGGCACTTCGCTGAGAATTTTCTTGCCCAGTTGCTTGCGGCCGATGCGGCGCTGCATCTGTGCAAAGGGAAGAATTGCTCCGTCGCGAAAGCCGACGATCTCGCCGTCGAGCACGACGCCGTCGGGCAGATGGAGAGCGGTTCGTTCCAGCTCCGGAAATCGCTCGGTCATCAGTTCTTCGCCGCGCGACCAGATGAAAGTTTGCTGCTCGCGGCGCACGATCTGAGCGCGGATGCCGTCCCACTTCCATTCGACTTGCCACTGGTCGATGCTGCCCAGTTCGCTCGGGTCTTGTTCGAGCGGATGCGCCAAGAAGAACGGATACGGCCGGCTCAGCTGTGCATCGTGTGCGTCGGGATGCACGAGCGCTTCGTAGAATTCGGCCGTCGGTTCCCAAGAGCCCATCAAGCGATGTGCGAGCACTTCGGCATCGACCCCCGACGCGTCGGCCAGCGCGCGGACGACCAGCCGCTGCGATACGCCGACGCGAAACGAGCCGGTCAGCAGTTTGTTGAGGACCAAGCAAGCAACTTGGTCGAGCGAGCGCCAAGCGGCCACGATCGCGGCGTACTGCTCGGCGACGGTCAAGCGCCGCAGCGGCAGCAGGCGTTCTTCGACCCAGCGGGCCAGCGACAGCTCGCCGTCGATGGCGATCGGCCGCGGCACGACGAGGCTGATCGTTTCGCCGAGGTCGCCCACCGCTTCGTAGCACTCATCGAAGAGCCACTCTTCGATATCGGCAACTTCGATTGCCCAAACGCGGAGCAAACCGCTGGGGATCAAACGCTGCAGTTTCTGACCGCTGAGAAAATAGAGCCCCCACGCAGCCGAAGCTGGGTCGGCTTCGCGGAAATAGCGGCCCATCGCCGCGACCTTGTCGTTGGTCTTGTTGGTCTGATCCAGTTCGGCAAACAACTGAGCGAAGCGTTGCATGATGGCTCGATCGTTGGCTCTTTTCGGCTTCGTGTGGCTACGTGTGCCACTGGCCTTAGCCAGTGTCTTCACTATCGAAGTTAAAATCGGACAAGAGCGATTAACGGTTCCAATGCGAGAACGGTTGCCTAAAGGAATGCTGCCCTCCACTTTACTTGCTTAAAGAATTCGCCCTCCGTCCTGCTTCACACTTCGAAAGGAAGACACTGGC
>JBQCEI010000667.1:0-5350 GCA_051960375.1 Aureliella sp.
GCGGACCGACGACGATCACGCTGCGGGCCGAGTAGTCGACACGCTTGCCGAGCAGGTTTTCACGGAAACGACCTTGCTTACCTTTGATCATGTCGGTGAGCGACTTGAGCGGTCGGTTGCTGCTGCCAAACACTGGAAGCTTGCAGCGTTTGTTGTAGAACAACGCGTAGACCGATTGCTGGAGCATCCGCTTTACGTTGCGAATGATCACTTCGGGCGCGTTGAGATCGACCAGCTTGCGCAAGCGGTTGTTGCGGTTGATGATGCGGCGGTACAAGTCGTTGAGGTCGCTGGTCGCGAAGTTGCCGCTGTCGAGCAGCACGAGCGGACGCAGGTCGGGCGGGATCACCGGAATCACGTCGAGGACCATCCACTCGGGACGGTTCTCGCTGTCGCGGATCGCTTCGACCAGCTTCAGGCGATTGATGAGGTCCTTCTTCTTTTGCTTGCTGTTGGTTTCAGCCAGTTGCTTGCGAAGTTCATCGCCGAGCGAGGCCAAGTCGAGGGCCTGGAGCAGCTTGCGCACCGCTTCGGCACCCATGTCGGCATCGAACGAGCCGTCGCCCCACTTGGTGCGAGCTTCGCGATATTCGCCTTCGGTCAGCAGCTGCAGCGGCTTCAATTCGGTCTGCTTGGGATCGATGACGACGTAGTCCTGGAAGTAGATCACCTTTTCCAGGCTAGAGGTCTTCATATCCAGCAGCGCGCCCAGGCGGCTGGGCATGGCTTTGAAGAACCAAATGTGCACGACCGGCGCAGCCAGTTCGATGTGCCCCATGCGCTTGCGGCGCACGCGGCTGTGCGTAACCTTGACGCCGCAGCGGTCGCAGATCATTCCTTTGTATTTCATCCCGCGATACTTGCCGCAGGCGCACTCCCAGTCCTTTTCCGGTCCGAAGATGCGCTCGCAGAACAGACCGTCCTTCTCCGGGCGGTAGGTGCGGTAGTTGATCGTTTCCGGCTTCTTGACTTCTCCAAACGACCAGCTGCGGATGTCCTGTGGACGAGCCAGCGAAATTTTGACCGAAGTGAAATCGTTGACGCGATCGTAAGTAATTTCAGCCGTTGACATGAACCCTGGCTCCTAAAAGCGTGTGCCGCCAGTCGAAGACGCGTGCGGCATCGTAGTGGGTGTTGTGATCTGGTGTGATAAGTGTCGTGTGTTGTGTTGCGATGGTGATGAGCGTCTCGGCTGAGGGGCGGTAAGCCGAAACGCGGACGGGGCAGAGCCGGGGGGAAGCCTCTTAAAAAGCATCCCCTGCTCTGCCTCGGATGGGCGCTTGGAGCGGCGTCGACTACAAGCGACGCTTCTCGAGTCGCATGTTGAGCGCCAGGCCACGAATTTCGTTGGTGAGCACGTCGAAGCTGGCTGGCGTGCCTGCCTCAAGCGTGTTTTCGCCCTTGACCATCGATTCGTAAATCTTGGTTCGCCCTTCGACGTCGTCGCTCTTGACCGTCAGCAGTTCCTGCAGGATGTAGGCCGCGCCATAAGCTTCCAGTGCCCAAACTTCCATTTCGCCGAAGCGCTGACCGCCGAAACGCGCCTTGCCACCGAGCGGCTGCTGCGTGATCAGCGAGTAAGGTCCGGTCGAGCGGGCGTGCACCTTGTCGTCGACCAGGTGGTGCAGCTTGAGCATGTAGATGTAGCCGACCGTCGTTTCCTGCTCCATCGGCTGACCGGTGCGGCCGTCGATGAGGCGAATCTTGCCGTGCCGCGGTAGCCCCGCTTCTTGCAAGCAATCATTGATGTTCGTCTCGGTCGCTCCGTCGAAGACCGGCGTGATGGCCTGGAAGCCCAACTTGGCTCCGGCCCAGCCCAGGTGCGTCTCGAGAATCTGACCGACGTTCATACGGCTCGGAACGCCCAGCGGGTTGAGCAGGATCTGCAGCGGGGTGCCGTCGGGCAGGTGCGGCATGTCTTCGATCGGCAGCACCTTCGAGATCACACCCTTGTTGCCGTGGCGGCCTGCCATCTTGTCGCCGACGCTGATGACGCGCTTGGTGGCGATGTAGACCTTGACCATCTGCAGCACGCCGCTGCGGAGTTCGTCGCCGCGCTTCATGCTGTTGAGCCGACGATCGCGCTTGTCGATCGCTTCTTCGACCGCGGGCCACAGTTGCTTGTGGATCTTGCGGACTTCGGCGTGGTGCTTCTCGTCGAGCTTGTTGAGCAAGCGCGAGAGGTTGAACGCCTGAGCTCGCTCGGCGATGTACTTCGGGTCTTGTCCGCCCGAGAGCGGCGTGCCGTCGTCGTCGGTCAGCTTGATACCGACCGCCTTTTCGACTTCATCGACCATGCTCGAGAAACTCTGAGCGATCTCGGCATTGCCTTCGGTTTCGATCTGCTTGAGTTCCTTCTCGAAGACCTTGCGCTCGTCTTCCGAGAGGCTCATGCGGCGGCTGAACTTCTGGGTGTCGATGACGATCCCTTCGATACCCGAGGGGACTTCGAGCGAATCGTTTTTGACGTCTTCGCCTGCGCGACCGAAGATCGCGTGCAGCAGTTTTTCTTCGGGCGTCAATTCGGTCTTGCTCTTGGGCGAAACCTTGCCGACCAGGATGTCTCCCGGGCGGACGTAGGTGCCGACCTGAACGATGCCGGTTTCGTCGAGGTTGCGGAGAGCCTTTTCGGAGACGTTCGGAATATCGCGGGTGAACTCTTCGCGGCCCAGCTTCGTTTCGCGAATTTCAACGTCGAAGTCTTCGATGTGCAGCGACGTGTAGGTGTCGGCTCGCACCAGTTCTTCGCTGATGATGATCGCGTCTTCGTAGTTGTAGCCGTCGAACGACATGAAGCCCACGAGCACGTTGCGGCCCAGGGCCAGCTCGCCTTTGTAGGTCGCGGCGCCATCGGCGATCACTTGGCCCTTCTCGACCTTGTCCCCCGGCTTAACGATTGGCCGTTGGTTGAGGCAGGTCCGCTCGTTGAGCCCTTGGTACTTCTTGAGGTGATAGATGTCCGAGCCGATTTCGATGCGGCTGGCGTCGACGAAGGTGACCTTGCCGGCGCGGCGGGCGCGGACGACCATCGCGCTGTTGTGGGCGACTTCGGTTTCCAGGCCGGTGGCCACGATCGGCGGCTCGGTCACGAGCAGCGGCACGGCTTGCCGCTGCATATTGGAACCCATCAATGCGCGGTTAGCGTCGTCGTGCTCGAGGAACGGAATCAGTCCGGCCGAAACGCCGACCATCTGGCTCGGCGCGATGTCCATGTACTGGACTTCGTCGGGCTGGACGATCTGGAAGTCAGCGCGGTAGCGGGCAATCAAGTTCGGTCCCGACACGAGGGCCAGGTTCTTCACTTCGGTATCGGCCGGGCAGATGTAAACGTCCGCTTCCTGATCAGCGCGGAGCCACTCGACTTTGTCGGTCAGCGTGCCCCCTTCGATGCGGCGATACGGCGTCACCAGGAAGCCGTACTCGTCGACACCGGCGTAAATGGCCAGCGAGCTGATCAGACCGATGTTCGTACCTTCAGGCGTTTCGATCGGGCAGATACGACCGTAGTGCGAGATGTGCACGTCGCGGACTTCGAAGCCCGCGCGCTTGCGGTTCAAACCGCCGGGGCCGAGAGCCGACAGACGGCGCTCGTGCGTCAGCTGGCTGAGCGGGTTGGTCTGGTCGACCACTTGCGAGAGCTCGCCGCGGCCGAAGAAGTATTCGATTGCCGCGCTGATGCTCTTGGGGTTGACCAGGCTGCGAGGCGACATTTCGTCGGCCTCTTTCATGCTCATGCGCTCCTGCACGGTGCGGCGGAGCTTGAGGAAGCCCTTGCGGAGTTCTTCGCTGGCCAGTTCGTCGATCGTGCGCAGGCGGCGATTGCCCAGGTGGTCGATGTCGTCGAAGTAGCAGCCCGAATCGGGATCAAACAGGTTGATCATGTACCGGATCGACGCGATGAGATCTTCCGGACGGAGCGTCATCTCGTCTTCGGGCACGTCGAGCTTCAGCTTGCGATTGATGCGGAAGCGGCCGACGCGGCCCAGGCGATAGCGATTGACGTCGAAGAATTTTTCGTGGAACAGCGTGCGCGCCTTCTCCAGCTGCGGCGGGTTGCCCGGACGCAGACGCTGGTAGATGCGGAGCAGCGCTTCTTCGTGGCTGCTGGTGTTGTCTTCGGCCAGCGCGTTGACGATCAGCGACGTCTTGGGCGCTTCCATCACCTCGACGCTCTCGATGCCCGAGGTGGCGATCGTTTCCGCGACGTTCTTGAGAATCTTCGTGCCCGCTTCGACGATGATCTCGCCGGCTCGCTCCGATTCGCTCGGATAGACGATGTCATCGACGGCGACTTTGTTTTCGAGCTTGGCAGCGCTGCGGCCGTCGACAATCTTCTCGGTCTTAGTCTCGTAGAAGGCCCGCAGCAGTTCGGTGTCGCTGCTGTACTTGGGGCTCATCGCCCGCAGCAGCGTCATGACCGAGAACTTGCCGCTCTGGTCGATGCGGACGCTGAGGCTGTCCTTCTTGGTGACGTTGACTTCGATCCAGCTGCCGCGCTCGGGGATCACTCGGCAGCTCGGCAGCCTGCGGTCGCTCGTGCCATCGATCTCTTCAACGAAGTCGACGCCCGGACTGCGGTGCAGCTGGCTGACGACGACGCGCTCGGCACCGTTGATGATGAACTCACCGCCGCCGAGCATGATCGGAATGTCGCCCAGGTACACTTCTTCTTCGATCGGCGATTCGCGATTCAGACGCAGCCAGACCTTCAGCGGCTTGCCGTAGGTCAATCGCAGCTGACGGCATTCTTCGGGCGTATAGCGCGGCTTGCCCAGCTCGTAGCGGAGATACGAAAGCGAGACGGTCTTGTCAAAGCTCTCGATCGGGAAGATCTCGCGAAAGACGCTTTCCAAGCCTTGGTTCTTGCGCTTATCCGACGGAATGTCCTCTTGCAGAAACGCTTCGTAGCTGTGCGTTTGCAGGTGGGTCAATTCCGGGATTGCCAGGGCGTCCAGTCCAGAGCCGAACCTGCGAACCTGCGTAGGATTGAGACGTCGCTGCGAAGAAGTGGCCATTGGGGACGGGATCTCCTAAATGAGTCCAGGAAAAAGAAATCGGTAAGCCGAAATCAGCGCGCACGTCGAGCCCAGAAGGACGGACCCATCATGCATAAAGCTTGAAGACAGTCCTGACACAAACCGCGCCGGAAAGAGAAACAGATCAACAGATAGCGAGCCCGAGCCGAAAACCACAAATGGAAAATATAACGCGGCCAGCCGGAATAGGTAAACCCCAATCCCGGCAGGCGTGCCGCAAATATTTTTACGTACGCGTCCCCCTCCCCCTCGTTTAGAGCGGGCTAAGGGCGTTTACTGCGACATAATGCTAGTATCAGACTCCCGAGAACCGG
>JBQCEI010000668.1:0-5247 GCA_051960375.1 Aureliella sp.
TCGGGGCCATCAGCGCCAACAACGATATGAAGATCGGCAGCTTGCTGGCCGAAGCCCTCGAGAAGGTCGGCAAAGACGGCGTGATCACGGTCGAAGAGGGCAAGACGGCCGATACGACGGTCGAATACGTCGACGGCATGCAGTTCGACAAGGGCTTCGTCTCGCCTTACTTCATCAACACCCCGGCGGACATGAGCTGCACGTTCGAAAACGCGCTCGTGCTGCTGTATGAAAAGAAGATCAGCAACATCCGCGACCTGGTGCCGATCCTCGAGAAGACCAGCCAGAGCGGCCGCCCGCTACTGATCATCGCAGAAGACGTCGATGCCGAAGCGCTGACGCTGCTGGTGGTCAACAAGCTGCGTGGCACGCTGAACGTCTGCGCCGTTAAGGCTCCCGGTTTCGGCGACCGCCGCAAGGCGATGATGGCCGACATCGCGACGCTGACCGGTGGCACGTTCATCAGCGACGACCTCGGCATTCAGCTGGAAAAGATCTCGCTCGAACAGCTCGGCCGCGCCAAGAAGGTGGTCGTCGACAAGAACAACACGACGATCGTCGAAGGGGCTGGCGACCGCAAGCAGATCGATGCTCGCGTAGGCCAGATCCGCGCTCAGATCGAGCAGTCCGACAGCGAATACGACCGCGAGAAGCTGCAAGAGCGTCTGGCTAAGTTGGCTGGCGGCGTGGCGGTGATCAGCGTCGGCGCTGAGACCGAAGCCGACATGAAGCAGAAGAAGGCTCGCGTGGAAGACGCCCTGCATGCGACGCGCGCTGCAATGGAAGAAGGCATTCTTCCCGGCGGTGGCGTGGCTCTGCTGCGTTGCCGCGAAGCGGTCGAGAAGTCGATCGGCGAGTGCAAGGGTGACGAAAAGATCGGCGCTCAGATCGTTCTGCATTCGCTCTCGGCTCCGCTTCGTCAGATCGTGGACAACGCCGGCATCGACGGATCGGTCGTCGCCGACGAAGTCAGCCAGAAGCCGGTCACGATGGGCTACGACGCCAACAAGGGCGAGTACGTCGACATGCTCAAGAGCGGCATCATCGACCCGGTGAAGGTTGTGCGCACCGCTCTGGCCAACGCCAGCAGCATCGCCGGCCTGCTTCTGACGACCGAAGCTTTGGTCACCTCGTTCGATAAAGAGGACAAGCAGAAGCGCCGCGCAGAAGGCTCGATCAGCTAGTGGGCGACAACGCCTGCGAAGCGTTGATTGAGCTGTAGGCAAACTTGATTTTTCGAAAGGCCACTTCTCCCGTAGAAGTGGCCTTTTTCCCAGAATGGATTTGAGCTGAGAGGGTACGCGGGCCTATGGCTGCTACCAAGCGCGATTATTACGAAGTGTTGGGAGTCAGTCGGTCGGCTTCCGGCGACGAACTGTCTCGGGCTTATCGCAAGCTCGCTCTGAAATACCATCCCGACTCCAATCGGGATGACGAAGACGCAGTGGCCAAGTTCAAAGAGGCCGCCGAAGCCTATGAAGTGCTGAGCGATCGCGAGAAGCGGGCGCGGTACGACCAGTATGGGCACGCCGGGGTCGAAGGTCGCGGCGGCTTCCACGACGTGGGCGACATCTTCGAAGCCTTCGGCGACGTTTTCAGCGGCACGATTTTCGAAGACTTCTTCGGCCGCTCGTCGCGCGGTCCGCGGGCTCGCCGCGGCGCCGACATTCGCTGTGACGTGACGCTCGACCTGGAAGAAGCGGCCAAGGGCTCGCGCAAGCAAGTCTCGCTGACCAGGTACGACAGCTGCAAAGCGTGCCACGGCACCGGTGCCGAAGCGGGCTCCGAACCCGAGGTCTGCCCGAAGTGCCGCGGGCATGGGCAAGTCGTCCAAGCCACCGGCATTCTCCGCGTCCAGACCACCTGCCCGCAATGCCGCGGCAGCGGACGCATCATTTCCAAGCCTTGCAAAGAATGCGACGGCTCGGGGCTGCAGCCGCGCGAGGTGCTCCTGGAAGTGACCATTCCGGCCGGCGTCGACGACGGCATGCGCGTGCGCATCGCCGGCGAGGGCCAGCCGAGCCCCGACGGCGGCCCGCCGGGGGACGCGTACTGTTTTATTCACGTGCGCCAGCATCCGATTTTCCGCCGCGATGGCAGCGACCTGATCGTGCAAGTTCCGCTCGGCTATAGCCAGGCAGCCCTTGGCACGAAATTTGAAATTCCGACCCTCGATGGCCGCAAAGCGATCGACATCCCCAGCGGCACGCAGAGCGGCGAAGTGTTCCAGCTGCGCGGCTACGGCATGCCCGATCCGCGCTCGGGCGTGCGCGGCGACTTGCTGGTGCAAACTTTCATCGAGGTTCCCAAGAAGCTCAATCCGCGCCAGGAGGAACTGCTTCGCGAACTGGCCGAACTGGAGCACGAACACGTCACCCCACACCGCAAATCGTTCCTGGAACGCATGTGGGATCACTTCCGAGTGACCCCCGAGACGAACGATAAATCCAAGCCCACCAAGGAGTAAGCCCCAATGAGTCGCAGCGATTCGAGCGACCAACCACGAAAAGCGGCCGGCAATCAACTCGATCCGGGCGAAGCCGCCAATGCAGTCGATGACATCAATGCGGGCACCGACGACTACTTCAATAGCGATCAGCGGGTTGCCGAGCTGGCGGAAAAGCTGAAAGCTGCCGAGACCGAAGTGCTCAAAAGCCACGCCGAGGTCGAGAATTTTCGCAAGCGCCTGCAGCGGGACGCCGACCAGCAACTCCGCTTCGCCAATCTGCCGCTGGTCCGCGACATCCTGGACGTAATGGACAACCTCAAGCGAGCCACCGAGGCGGCTTCGGGCGAAGCGGGCAACGCCGCAGCCTTGCTGGACGGCGTGAAGATGGTCACGCAGCAACTGCAAAACGTGCTGGCCAAATACGCTTGCAAACCGATCGAAGCGGTCGGCCAGCCCTTCGACCCGAACGTCCACCAGGCAATTACGCAGATGCCCAGCGATGAGGTGCCTGCTGGCACGGTGCTGCAGGAAGTGGCGGTGGGCTACTTGCTGCACGACCGCGTGGTTCGACCCAGCCAGGTGATCGTGAGCACGGGGCCTGCCAGGTAGAGCTTACAGGTGGACTGGCAAAAAACTGTGGTTTGCTCACTGCTGGCTGTTAATAGCGGCCCGGAGGGCCCGCCGTCAGTAGTCCGGGGCGGAAGCCGGCTTCCACCCCGGGCTATTGATGACGGCCCCTCCGGGGCGAACCAGAACGCCGGCGTTAAAGCCGGCCGACGGGATTGCCGATGAAAAGCTTTTCACTTATACTCTGCCCCTCCGCGATACAGTTTAGAGCCGAGGATGAACCGATGACATTGGATAAAAGCCTCAAAGTGCGTGCCGGGGCTAACAAGGCGCGCAACGTCATGACGCGCGTCGAGCGTCTCAAGCGACTTCAAGAGCTCGAGCGTTGGAAGGAAGGCGATCCCGTCCTGGGCATTCCCAAGACGCGCGTCATCAAGCTGGCCTTGAAGAAGAAGAAGAAGGTCAAGAAGGAAGACGAAGCGGACGACAAGAAGAAAAAGAAGTAGTCTGCTGTTTTCTGCAGTTTGCAAACCGACAAAGGGCTGTCCTCACCGGACAGCCCTTCTTGCATTGGTGCAGTTCATTTTTTACCGCAGAGACGCGGAGAAGCGCGGAGGACTTCCCGCGCTCTCCGCGTCTCCGCGGTAAAAAAAAAGGCGCCCTCTCAGAGTGAGAAGACGCCCGTGGTGGGGAGTCGTGGAATGCGAAAATGGCGGCAGTTGGAAAATTAAAAAGCCGCGACTCCTCCCCAAAAAAATGTTCGATCGGTGGCTCGCGTCGTTTCGCGCCCGAATCGGCCCGAGCCACCTCTCTTGGCTTGGCTGCTGTTAAACCTTTACTCCACGGCTGGAGTCGGCGGCGGGGGCGGATTTCCTCGAGCCGGAGCAGGAGCCGCTTCGTCGTCGGCCGCATCGGTCACGGTCGGGGCCGGAGGTGCCGGAGCCGTGGCGCTGGCCTCGGGTTCCTTATGCCCCGGTGGCAGCGTGCCTTCATAGTCGAGCGAAACCAGGAACCACTTCGAGCGTGCATATTGTTGCACGGTCATCGTCTCGATGTTCTGCTTGAGAAGCCGAATCATGCCGTCGATCAGCTGATGCAGTTCGCGTTGCCATGGGCTGCCATCGCCGCTGTTCTCGGGAGTCCGCGAAGCCATCAGTTCGTCGATTCGCTTGCGGAACGGTGCGTAAGCTTCATCGCGGAGGATGTGCGGCCAGACCAGTTTGCCGGTCGCCGGATCGTATTCGTCGGCCGTCAAGCGATCGGGCAGCGAGTTGCGAGCGACGCGTTCGAGCTGTTCCTTGGTGGGCGGATGGTTGCCGTACTTGTCGAGGTACTGGCGGACCATCTCGCGCCGCTCGAGGAAGACCTGGACATACAGGCGGTTGTTCTCAAGCTGCCGGCGGTAGGCTTCTTGAAAATTCACCGCGGCGAGCGAATTCATGTAATTGGCCTGTCCGACTCCCTGGTACACCCCGGCCACCCCTTGCAAGTAGCCCTGCTCGAAGGTGCTGGCGTGGTCTTGGTAGTTCCAGTTGTTGATCGGCGCAATTGCCACAGGCGGTTGCTGAGCCCATCCCACCGAGCCGGCCGCGCTCAGCAGGAGTGCGGCTATCGCCACTACACGAACTTTCATGATCCCATCTCCCCACTCAAAATACCAAGTGTGCGTTCTCATCCCGGGCGGCTTCTGTTCCACGCTCGGCGGAGGCCTTTTCTATCACATGGCGTGCCAAAGCCGGCTGGGGTGAGCGAAAAAAACGATCTGCTCTATTGAACACGATTTTTTACTTAGCAAAACGAAGGGCATTCGCATACTATAAACCCTTCGCGTCTCGAAAAAGATCGTTGTCCGCTAAGCCCCAATCGAGCGTCGTCTCAATTTGAGGCTCGGCGGTGCGTTTGTGAGAGAAAGACAAAAGCATGTCGAGCAGGTTCGCGGCCGGTCCCGCTGCGGGGCCATGCCCCGGCGCGGTTCACTTTGCTACTGCGCGGTCAATTCTGACACAGTTGGTCCTGCGGGCGGCCCTGGTCGTGTTGCCGCTGGTATCGCTGGGGATCGCTCCGAGCTTGCCGCTTCGCGCCGACGACTTCCCGAAGCTTTACAACAGCGAATCGGAAGCGGCCACGCTGCTGAGCCCTGAGGAGGCGCTGCGCAAGGTCGTGCTGCCCGAAGGCTTTCACGCCACGCTGTTTGCCCACGAGCCCGAAGTGCAAAATCCGATCGCCATGGC